>DASVDQ010000131.1 GCA_036381035.1 Trueperaceae bacterium
CAGGGAGAGGTACTCGCGGGACCTACGGCTCGAGGTCGGCTGCCTGTCGCCGACCTCCATCGCGCCCACCGACGCGCAGGCCCAGGAGGTCGCGGAGGCCACGGTGCGCAAGCGCCAGCAGGAGGCCGACTGGCTGAAGCGCACACACGACCCGCGGGACATCGGCGGGGCGAACCTCGTGGGCTCGCCCGAGACGATCGCGGCCAAGGTCCGCGAGTTCGCGTCCGCCGGGGTCGGCTTCATCGGCATGGGGTTCATCGGCCACAGCGTCGACCAGATCCTCGACGAGATGGCGCTGTTCGCCGAGAAGGTCTTCCCCGCCGTCTCCTGACGGCGCCTCGGGGGACCGCCGGCGCCGGCCGGGAGGAAGGGACCGGCTCCGGGTCGTCCCGGCGCCGCGTCCGCGCGAGAGCTCGAGGAGGAACGCACATGCAAGCCGCATCGACGACCGAAGGCGCCGCGCCAGAGCGGGTCACCGCTCCCATCCGCGAGCGGATCGACCGGGTGCCGCGGGTCAGGTTCAACGACCTCCCCACGCCCGTCCAGCGCGCCGCGCGGCTATCGGAGGAGCTCGGCATCGACCTGTGGATCAAGCGCGACGACGTCGCGGAGACCTTCGGGGGGAACAAGAGCCGCACGCTCGAGTTCCGGCTGGCCGAGGCCCTCGCCATGGACCCCGACCCGCTGATCCTCACGGTCGAGGGCATCTCCAACACGGCGCCGGCCACCGCCAAGGTCTGCAACAGGCTCGGCGTGCCGCTGCTCCTGGTGCTGCGCGACCAGCCCGAGACGACCCTGCAGGGCAACCTCTTCCTCAGCCACCTCTTCGGCGTCGAGGTGAGGCGGTTCCACGGGGCCGGCCTGGCCGCGGCCTACCCGGCGGTCGACGCGATCGCCGAGGAGCTGCGGTCGCAGGGGCGGAACCCTGTCGTGTTCAACCGCGTCCCGAGCTTCTTCGGCTACGGGCCGACGCTCGCCTACCTGGAGGCCACGCTGGAGGTCTACGAGGCCGAGCCGGACCTGAGGCCGGACCACGTGTACATCACCTCGACGGGCAAGAGCCAGGCGGGGGTCCTCGCCGGCAGCGCCCTCCTCGGCTACGGCGCGCGGGTCGTGGGCGTGACGCCGCACGGCAAGCCGGACGTCGCGAAGATCCTCGCGTCGGTGAGCGACGTGGCGGAGCGGCTGGGCCTCGAGGTGAGCGTCTCGGAGGCGGACGTCCACACGGACACGCGCCAGCTCGCCGGCGGCTACGGCGTGCTGACCGACGAGGCCGCCGACGCTCTCCTGCGGGTCGCCCGCGCGGAGGGCCTCCTGCTGGACCCCGACCGCACGGCCAAGACGATGGCGTCGCTGCTCGCCGACGTCGCCGACGGCGTGATCGGGCCGGGCGAGACGGTCCTGTTCTTCCACACCGGCGGCGTGGCCTCGCTGTTCGCGCACGCCGACGAGCTGCTGAGCCGAGCGGGGGTCTCCTGGTGAGGCGAGGTGGACCGTGGTGAGCGCGGCTCTGCGGACTGTCCACGAGGCCGCGGGCGACGGCGCGCGCCGCCGCGACCGGCGCGAGGTGCGCGGGGGATGAACGCCTTCGGCCCGTACCTGGGACGCCAGCAGCGCCTGTCGGGGCCGACGGCGCCGGTGCTCGACAAGTACAGGCTGGAGCCGTTCGCCGCGGTGCACCTGGCCGACGACGCCACTGTCGACGAGGCCGTGGGCAGGGCGGCCGCGTCGTTCGCGGCCGTGAGTCTCACGCCGCCGGAGCGCTACGAGGTCCTCTCGCGGGCCGCCCGGCTCGTGCGCGAGAGGCACGACGACCTCGTCGACACCATGGTCGCCGAGACGGGCTTCACGCTGAAGGACTGCGCCTCCGACGTCTCCCGCTGCGTGCAGACCCTCGTCACCAGCGCCGAGGAGGCGAAGAGGCTCGAGGGCGAGATGGTCCCGCTGGCCGGCGCCCCGGGCCAGTCGCACCGCCTCGGCTTCACGCTGCGCGTGCCCCTCGGCGTGGTGTGCGCGATCACGCCGTTCAACTCGCCGCTGAACACGGTCGCCCACAAGGTCGCCCCGGCGATCGCGGCGGGCAACACCGTGGTCGTCAAGCCCTCCCAGTACACGCCCGTCTCGGCGGCGAAGCTCGCCGAGGTCCTCTACGACGCCGGCCTGCCTGACGGCCACCTGTGCGTGGTCTTCGGCTCGGGCGAGGACGTCGGCTCGCGGCTCGTCGCCGACGAGCGCATCGCCTTCTACGCGTTCACGGGCAGCACGCAGGTCGGCGAGTCCATCCAGCGCGGGGCCGGTCTGCGGCGCACCCAGATGGAGCTGGGCTCGATCGCCTCGACGATCGTGATGGCCGACGCCGACCTCGAGCTGGCGGCCACGAAGGTCACCGCCGCCGCGTTCCGCAAGGCCGGGCAGGTCTGCACCTCGGTGCAGCGTCTGTTCGTGCAGGACGCGGTGTTCGACGAGGTGGCTGGGCTCCTGACCGCCCGCGTGCGCGACCTGCGCGTGGGCGACCCGCGGTCCCCGGACACGGACGTGGGGCCGATGATCAGCGTGCGCGAGGCCGAACGCGTCGAGGCCTGGGTGAGGAGGGCGGTCGACGGCGGGGCGCGGCTGCTCACGCCGCTCGAGCGCCGCGACGCGGTCGTCTCGCCCGTCGTGCTCAGCGACGTCAGGCCCGACATGGAGATCCACTGCCGCGAGGTGTTCGGGCCGGTGCTGGCGCTCTACCCGTTCGGGACGCTGGACGAGGCGCTCGCCGGCGTGAACGACTCGCCCTACGGCCTCTCGGCCGGGATCTTCACGAGCGACATCGAGACCGCGTTCAGGGCCGCGCGGCGGATCAGGACCGGCGTCGTGCAGGTGAACGAGACCTCGAGCAGCCGCGTGGACCTCATGCCGTTCGGGGGGACGAAGGCCAGCGGCCACGGCAAGGAGGGGCCTCGCTACGCGATGCGCGAGATGAGCGAGGAGCGTCTGGTGGTGCTGAACCTCAGGGCCGACGAGGAGGGGCCGGGGAGCTGATGGCGCAGGAGGCTTGGGACGTCATCGTCGTAGGGGGCGGCAACGCCGCGCTGTGCGCGGCCCTGTCGGCGCGCGAGAGCGGCGCCGAGCGCGTGCTCGTGCTGGAGCGGGCCCCCGAGGCCGAGCGCGGGGGCAACAGCCGGTTCACGGCGGGCGCCGTGCGGTTCGCCTTCGACGGCGTCGAGCAGATCCTCGAGCTGGTCCCCGACCTGACGGAAGAGGAGCTCGCCACCTACGACTTCGGGTCGTACACGGCGGACGAGTTCTTCGCGGACATGCTGCGGGTCACGCACTACCGCACCGACCCCGACCTGGCCGACACGCTCGTCACGCAGAGCCTCGACGTGATGCTGTGGCTGAAGTCCAAGGGCGTGCGCTTCCTGCCCAACGGCAGGCAGGCCTTCAAGGTCGGCGACACCTACAGGTTCTGGGGCGGGATCGTCCTCGACGTCGCCGGCGGCGGCGCGGGCC
>DASVDQ010000132.1 GCA_036381035.1 Trueperaceae bacterium
CATACGGCTTCAGGACCACCGGATCGAGGTGGACGCTGTCGGCCTCGGCTGGCGTCACCGGCCCAGGATAAAGCCGTTGCCGCCACGGTTCCGAGGTGGCGGGGCCCTACGCCTCGAAGTACTGCCAGTGCCCCTCGGATACCACCTCCACCTGGCCGTCCACGACCTTGAACGCGGTGTCGTCGTCCACGGCGTAGGCGGGGTTCCCGAGCTTCGCCGCCCACTTCTCGGCGGCGGCCATCGTGTTCGTCGGGAGGTCCGGATGGTCGACGTGGGGGAAGATCGAGAAGTCGACGAGCCCCAGCGCGGCGTCGCTGTCGTCGGGTGGCTGCCAACCCATGAACTCCCGACCTATGCGCGGCGTCATGACCATGCTGCCGGCGCTCAGGCCCACCCACACCTTGTCCTCCAGCGCAGACAGCATCGCCGCCAGGCCCGACTCGCGCATCCAGTGGGCGAGGTAGAGGGCGTCGCCACCGTTCACCAGCAGAACGTCGGCGGCGTGGACCCAAGGCGTCCACCGGTCCGGATCGATGCTGGGGAGGGCGGTCAGCTCGAGGACCCCCACGGACCTCCACCCCAGCTCGACCATCGGTGTCGTGGACTGCCCCGTCAGGAAGCTGTACGCGCCGGTGGGCTTGACCATGGGGTGTCCGTAGCCGGCGGTGGGGATGGCGAGGGCGTCGCACTCGGCGATCGGCTTCCCCAGGAGGTCCACCAGGGCCGCGTGGATGCTGGGGTTCTTGACGCCGGCGGACGTGAGCAGCAGCTTCATGGGTGGCCTCCAGGTTCGGTGCAGGGCATCACCATACCTGGGCGACAGGCGTCGCCTCGGCCCGCGCCTCGCGTGGTCCTACGCCCGCCGTCCAGGGACAAGTGTCCCGCCGCGCAAGACTTATGTTCTGCCCCATGCCGAGCGCCACGCTGGACAGCAGCGACGCCCTGCGGGAGATCTTCGCCCGCATCGAGCGCCGCAACCAGGGGGAGCGCGACTTCCTGCAGGCCGTCGACGAGGTGCTCAGCAGCCTCGGGCCGCTGGTCGCGAAGCATCCCGAGTACCTGGAGGACAAGCTCATAGACCGCATCTGCGAGCCGGAGCGGCAGGTCATCTTCCGCGTGCCGTGGGTGGACGACCAGGGCCAGGTGCACGTGAACCGCGGCTTCCGCATCCAGTTCAACAGCGCGCTGGGGCCGTACAAGGGCGGGCTCCGCTTCCACCCCACCGTGACGCTCGACACCGTGAAGTTCCTGGCCTTCGAGCAGATCTTCAAGAACGCCCTCACCGGCATGCCCATCGGAGCGGGGAAGGGCGGCAGCGACTTCGACCCCAAGGGCAGGAGCGAGCACGAGGTCATGCGCTTCTGCCAGAGCTTCATGACCGAGCTGCACCGGCACCTGGGCGAGTACACCGACGTGCCGGCGGGCGACATCGGCGTGGGCGAGCGCGAGATCGGCTACCTGTTCGGCCAGTACAAGCGCATGACGAACCGCTACGAGGCGGGCGTGCTCACGGGCAAGGGCCTCGACTGGAGCGGGTCGCGCGTGCGCAAGGAGGCCACCGGGTACGGCTGCGTGTACTTCGCCGAGGAGATGATGGCGGCGCGCGGCGAGTCGCTGGATGGTCGCACCTGCGTGGTGAGCGGCTCGGGGAACGTGGCCATCTACACGGTCGAGAAGCTGCAGCAGCTAGGCGCGAGGGTCGTGGCCTGCAGCGACTCGGGAGGGCGCGTCTACGACCCGGACGGCATCGACCTCGACCTCCTCAAGGAGCTGAAGGAGGTGCGTCGCCGGCGCATCTCCGACTACGTCGAGCACAGGCCGCGCGCCGACTACAAGGCCGGCGGCACCGTCTGGGAGGTGCCTTGCGAGGTGGCGTTCCCCAGCGCCACCCAGAACGAGCTGAACGGCGCGGACGCCGAGAGGCTCATCGCGAACGGCGTCGTGGCCGTCGCCGAGGGCGCGAACATGCCCTGCACGCCCGACGCCGTGAGGGCGTTCCAGCGCGCCGGCGTGGCCTTCGGGCCGGGCAAGGCCGCGAACGCGGGCGGCGTGGCGACCTCGGCCCTGGAGATGCAGCAGAACGCCAGCCGCGACCGCTGGAGCTTCGACAAGACGGACCAGCGCCTGCGGGACATCATGAGGAGCATCCACCGTCGCTGCCGCGAGGCCGCCGAGGAGTTCGGCCGGCCGGACGACTACGTGCTGGGCGCGAACATCGCGGGTTTCCGGAAGGTGGCGCGGGCGACGCGGGCGCTGGGGATCGTCTGACCACCTGTCAGCCCACCACCTCGCCGGCGTGCAGCAGCCTGAGGAACGTGGCGACGGGCAGCACGCGCACGCCATCCACGCGGAGCTCCTCGTCTCCGCGGTACACGACGTGCGCCTCCGGCACGGGCTTCGCGGTCCGCAGCGAGCGGATCCCGTGGAGGAACTCGAGTCGGTACCGGCGCGCGGCCTTGACCTCGATTGCCACCATCCGGTCGCCTCGCCACCAGACGATGTCGACCACGGTGCCGTGCGGCGTGGCCCAGTAACCGGGCGAGCCCTTCGAGTTCGAGTAGTGCAGGTACGCGCGCATCTCGTTCAGCACCAGGTGCTCGAGCAACACGCCGTCCCAGTCGGCGGGCATGGGCTGCTCGAACGCGCCGGCGGCCGCGTTCAGGACCCCGCTGTCGAACCAGTAGAACTTCGGGAGGGCGACCTCCTTCACCTTCGCCCTCGGCCCTTATCTCCTCGGCCAGGTAGGTGGTCACGTAGGCGCTGAGGAAGTCCTCCCGCTCCTCATCGGACCGGGCGAGGACGCTGAGGGGCAAGCCGCCGTAGTGCATGAGGTCGTCGACAGGCACGGAGAAGTCCAGCTCGGCCGCCGTGAGGGGGAAGAGCCTGCGGACCACGGCGCGTCCGGCGAGCAGGTTCACGCCGCCGCGTCTGAGCCGCCTGGCGGAGGAGCCGGTGAGCGCGAAGCGCCTGTAGCCTTCCTCCTCCATCAGGAAGTGGACCTCGTCGAGGAGCTGCGGAACCCGCTGGACCTCGTCCAGGACGATCCAGTCGCTGCGAGGCCTGGCGGTCACCAAGCCGCGGAGTAGGCCGGGCTCGCGCGTGAACCTCACGACCTCCTCTTGGTTGAGAAGGCTCAGGTGCAACGCGGCCGGGAAGTGCTCCCTCAGCCACGTGCTCTTGCCGGTCCCGCGCGGGCCGAACAGGAAGAAGGCTCGATCGGGTGGCCGGAGCGTGCGTGGAGACTTCGACGCCATTTTCACCGTAGATCTGGCGTCGAGGTCTACAGGCAGTCGGAGGTACTACTCGACGACCCTTCGTGGGCTGTCCAGCGCGGCCACCGACCTCACCTCGTAGCGCGGACCCGCCGGGCCGAGGTGGCTCTCGTAGAGGCGCACCTCCGCGGCGCGCCAGCGGCCGAAGAGCCGTGCCCGGTCGAGGCCGTCGGGCAGCGGCCGGGGCACCCGCGAGCGCGCCAGCGTGACGTGAGGGTGGAAGGGCCGTTCGTCCACCTCGAAGCCCTCGCCCCGCAGCGCCTTGGTGAGGGCGGCGTGGAGCCCGGCGAGCTCGCGCAGGTCGCCGCCCACGCCCGCCCACAGCACTCGGGCCCGGCGCTGGTCGGGGAACGCGCCCACGCCGGCGGCAGAGAGGTCCAGCGCCCGTACGCCCGCAGCGCTCAGGCGCAGCGCCCGCTCCGCGGACGGCACGACCTCCTCGTCGACCTCGCCCAGGAACGCGAGCGTGAGGTGCATGGCGTCGGGCCTCACCCACCGCCAGTCGCCGAGGCCCGGGCGCTCGTATCTGGCGAGCTCGGTCACCACGTCATCGGCGATCGGCAAGGCGATGAAGAGCCGTGGCATGGCTCCCCATCATGTGCCACCGCCGCATGCGGCACCGCGAGCCAGGGGTGGACCGGTCGTCCGCGGCTCGCCCGCCGCGGGACGGAGCGGCAAGTGCCTCGCTCGCCGAGGGGCCGCGCGGCTACCCTCCGTTCATAGGGCTTGGCCCCGAGCCGGGGATTGCACTAGCTTGTGGTCCTGTTGCCCTGAACGTGCGCCGGGGCACATGCCCGCAGATCGGGGAGGTGGGAGATGCCGTTGGCTCGAACCCGCTGCCTCGTCCTGGTGCTGGTGCTGCTCGGCCTGGCCGAGCGCGGGGGAGTCCTGGCGCAGGGACAGCAGGCGCAGCCCGTCACGTTGACGGTCATGGTAGGCATGACGCCGCAGGAGCTCGACAGCTTCAGGCCGGCGTTGGCGGCCGTCGACGAGGCACATCCCGAGTTCGTCGTGGAGCTCGAGCCGGTCCCCCAGGGAGCGTTCGCGGAGCGCGTGAACGCGCGCCTCGCCGCGGGCACGCTGCCCGACCTCGTGCGCATCGAGGGTCTCTCGGCGCAGCGCTGGATCAGGCGGGACGCGTTCCTCGCTCTGGACTCGCTGCCGGGCTTCGACGCGGCCGTCCTCGACGACTACTTCCCCGGCGTGCTCGAGCCGTTCCGCTGGCAGGGCGCCTTGTGGGCGCTGCCCGACACCGCCTCGCCCGACGTGCTGTTCTACGACAAGGCCGCGTTCGACGAGGCCGGCCTCGCGTACCCCACCGACGACTGGACGTTCGAGGACATGCGCGAGGCGGCCATCGCCCTCACGCGCGACGCCGAGGGACGCTCGCCCCGCGACCCCGCCTTCGACCCCGACCGCATCGTGCGCTGGGGCTGGAACGGTTCTCTCACCCACATGTGGCAGCGTCACCTGGTGCAGGCGTTCGGGGCCGACTGGTGCGCCGACGAGCTGTGCACGACGTTCGACGCCACCGACCCAGACGTCGTCGCGGCGGCGCGGTGGTGGGCCGACCTCGTGCAGGTCGACCACGCCGGCCTCTACGACCCCTACTCGGGCGGCCAGACGGGAGTCCCCGGCGACCCGTTCCTGTCGGGCGCCGCGGCCATGGGCTACAACGGCTTCTTCGCGGTGGGGCAGCTCAACGACGTCGGCGGCATCGACTACGACGTCGCTCAGCCGCTCCTCGGCGTGGACGGCCAGCGGCACACGCCGCTCAGCACGAACGGCTACGCCATCGCGGCCACGAGCCCCCACCCGACCGAGGCGCTGGCGCTGCTGAGCGAGCTGACCGCGACGGGCTTCCTCGCCGAGACGTGGGGTCGCCCTGGTCACGCGGTGCCGGCCAGGCGCAGCGCCGCCGGGTCGATCGTCGACCCGAGCCGCGCCCCCGCCAACCAGGAGGCCATCCTCGCCGCGATGGAGTACGCCACGGTGTTCAGGCCGTTCACGCCGAGCGCCTTCGAGGCGTACGGGCTGACCGCGGACCTCTTCGCGCGGACGATGCGCGGCGAGGTGCCCGTCGAGGAGGGCCTGGCCGAGATCGAGCGCGTGCTGAACGACGCCCTGGCGGCCGACCGCCAGCCGTGATCGCTCGGCGCGTGAGGCGGCGGGCCGACCCCGACGGGCCTCCGCTGGGCCCGGTCTACCAGGCGCAGGTGCGCAGGCCGACCGGGCGCGCGGCGGCGCCCCGCCTCAGCCGAGTCGCCAGGGGGCGCGAGAGGTGGTTCTACCTGCTCGTCTCGCCCTGGCTGCTGGGCCTCGTGCTCTTCGAGGCCGGGCCGCTGCTGGCGGTGGTGGCGATGTCGTTCCTCGACTGGCCTCTGCCCCGGCCGCCGCGCTTCGTTGGTCTCGAGAACCTGGAGGCCCTGGGCCGCGACCCGCTGTTCGGCCGCAGCCTGCTGAACACCGCCTACTACGCCGCCGGCGTGGTGCCGCTCGGCCTGGCGCTGGGCCTGGCGCTGGCCGTGCTGCTGCGCCGGCCGCGTCGCGGCGTGCGCCTCTTCCGCACGCTCGTGTTCCTGCCGGCCGTGCTCTCAGGCGTGGCGATGGCGCTGCTGTGGAGCTGGGTGTTCAACCCGCGCTTCGGGCTCGTCAACAGGCTGCTCGCGCTGGTCGGCGTCACCGGCCCCGGCTGGCTGCACAGCGAGTCGTGGGCGATGCCCACGCTGATCCTGCTGGGCCTGTGGGGCGCGGGCGTGAACATGGTCGTCTACCTCGCCGCGCTCGACGCGGTGCCGCGCGAGCTGCACGAGGCCGCGGCGCTGGACGGCGCCGGTCCCTGGGGACGCTTCCGCCACGTGAGCTGGCCGCTTCTCACGCCGGTGACCTTCTACCTGGCGGTCGTGAACGTCGTGGGCGCCTTCCAGGTCTTCACGCCCACCTACCTGCTCACCGGCGGCGGGCCGGACCACGCCACTCTCACCCTGCCGCTCTACCTTTACCAGAACGCGTTCACCTACGGCCGGCTCGGCTACGCCGCCGCCCTGGCGCTGGCCCTGCTGGCCTTCGTCGGGCTGCTCACCGTGGCGCAGTTCCGCGTCTTCGCGCGGCGGGTCTTCTACCTGGGCGCCGGCTGAGGGAGGCTGCGGGCTGATGGGGAAAGGCTCGGCTGGTCGAGGGGACGTGACCGCGTGGCGGCTCTGCCTGTCGCCTGGCTCGGGCCAAGTGGGACGGCCGGGTCTGATGCGGAGCGCCGTCTGCTGATGGGAAGGCTCAGGCCCGCTCTCGTCTACACCGGGATCGCGCTGGCGGTGCTGCCCTTCGCCCTGCCCCTGCTGTGGGTGGTGGTGACCGCCTTCCGGCCCGCGCCCGAGCTGTTCCAGACGCCCGCGAGCTGGCTGCCCGGGCGCCTGACGCTCGAGAACCTCGTCGAGGCCTGGCGACTCCTCGACTTCCGCCGCTTCCTGCTCAACTCCGCCCTGGTCGCCGGCCTGACGGTCGCGGGCACGGTGATGTCGTCGTCGCTCGTCGGCTACGCGTTCGCTACGCTGCCGGCCCGCGGCAGGGGCGTGCTGTTCGCGCTGCTGCTGGCCACGGCGATGCTCCCCGCCGCCGTCACGCTCCTGCCGAGGTTCCTGCTCTTCAGCAGCCTCGGCTGGGTGGGCACCTACCTGCCCCTCGTGGTGCCGCACTTCCTCGGCAGCCCCTTCTACGTCTTCCTGTTCCGCCAGTTCTTCCGTGGGCTGCCGCGGGAGCTGTTCGACTGCGCCGAGCTCGACGGCTGCGACCCCCTGCGCACCTACTGGCACGTGGCGCTGCCGCTGGCGCGTCCGGCGGTCGCCGTGGTGGCCGTGTTCGCCGCCATCGGCTCCTACAACGAGTTCCTCGAGCCGCTCGTCTACCTCACCAGGGAGTCGACGTTCACGATGTCGCTGGGCCTGTCGTTCTTCCAGGGCCTCTACGGCACCCAGCTCCAGTACATGGTCCCCATGTCGCTCGTCGCGCTGCTCCCCGTGGCGGTGGCGTTCTTCGCCGCGCAGGGCGTCTTCCGGCGCGGCGTCGTGCTGGCGGGAGGGCGTCCGTGACCCGTGCGACAGCCCTAGGGGCGGCCGGCCCGGCACGCGGGCCGTGCATGGCCCCCGCCGCCGCCCCAACGGCGGCCGTCCCGGCACCCGCGTCGTGCCTGGCTGCCTGCCTCGAGCCCGCGACGACGGGGAGGCGGCCCTGATGGTCCGCCGCGACGCCCCGCCGCACGCCGGTCGCCGCGCCAGGGCGCTGCCGCCCGACGCGATGCTCGAGCAGCGCGAGCCGACGCACGCCCGCACGTTCCGCCTGGCCGGCGAGGCGCTGCTGTTCGAGTGCGACGACGAGCGCGTGATGGAGCTGGCCGCGGAGCTGTTCTCCCGCTGCGGGCCACCTCCGGTCGGCGGCGAGCCGCTGCGGCTGCGCGTGGTCACGCACGCCCCCGACTCGCCGGCGCCCCTGGCGGCGAGGCCCGTGTTCCGCACCCAGGCCCACCTCTTCACCGTCGTCCTGGGAGCGCACGACAGCGCCGCCGCCGACGTCCTGAGCGGCCAGGCCTTCGCCGCCGTGACGCCGCGGCTCGTCGCGGACGGTCCGCGCCTGCAGCAGCAGGTGATCGCGGCGCTGGCGCTGGCGATGCTGGGGCCGGGCCGTGGCTACGTGCCGTTCCACTGCGCCTGCCTCTTCAAGGGCGACCGCGGCGTGCTGCTGCACGGGCCCTCGGGCGCGGGCAAGTCGACCCTCGCCTACGCCGCCGCGCGGCGCGGCTACCGGGTCGTCTCCGACGACTCCGTGCACGTCGGCGGCGACGGCGAGGCCCGCACGTGGGGCCTGCCGTGGCAGCTCCAGCTCCTGCCCGAGGCCGAGCGGTTCTTCCCCGAGCTGGCCCGGCTCGAGCCGCGGCTGCAGGCGAACGGGGAGCACAAGCTCGACCTCGACCTGGAGAGCCTGTTCCCCGGCAGCGTGGGGGCGTCCGGCCCGGTGGGCCCGTCTCTCGTGCTGGCGAGGCGGCCGGGCGGCACTGTCATCGAGCGCCTGCCTGACGCCGAGGCCAAGGCGCTGGTCGAGCCGGCGTGGCCGTGGCAGGTCGGGTGGACCGAGCGGCACGAGGCGCTGCTGGAGGGGCTCCTCGAGCGGGGCGTCTACCGCTTCGCCAGCGGCTCCGAGCCAGACGCGATGGTCGACGCCCTCGACGCCTTCATGGAGGGGCCTTGGGACTGACGGCCCGGGTCGACGGGCGCGCCTCCGCCGAAGCGGCGGCCGCGTCCGGCTGGGCGAGTGCTCCCGCCGCGGAGCGGCTGCGGGTCGCGCGGGCGCTGGTGCCCGTCGTGCTCGGCTGGCTGCGGGAGGGGGACCCCGCCGCGCTCTACGGCGCCCTGGCGGAGATGCCGCCGGACTGGCACCCCGCGCTGCGACGCCTGCTCACCACGCAGGGCCTGGCACCCTTGGTCGCCGACGTGGCAGCAGCGGGTAGTGGCCCGAGCGTCGAGCGCGCCGCCGCGTCCGAGACCGCCGGTTGGCTCGCGACGCAGCTCGAGCAGAACCGCGCCCGCATGGGGGCGTTCGCCGAGGACCTCGGCGCCATCCTGGCGGGCGCCGCCGCCGCCGGCGTGCCGGTCATGCCCCTCAAGGGCGGGCTCCTGGCCTTCACCCGCTACCGCGAGCCCGGCCTGCGCCCGATGGCGGACCTCGACCTGCTCGTCCACGCCGCCGACGAGCCGGGCCTCCACGAAGTCCTCGCGCGCCTCGGCTACGCGCCCGTCGACGCGGCCGTGGCGAGGCACCGCACCTTCGGCCGGCCGGGCGAGAGGGTCGTCGCGCTCGACGGCACTCACCCGGGCAACCCGCGGACGGTGGAGGTCCACACCCGGCTGCAGAAGACGGTGTGGCTGGACCGCGGCGGCGTGGACCTGGCGCCCTCGCTCTGGTCCCATGCTCGCGAGGACGAGGTCCTGGGCCAGCCTGCCGTCGTCCCGTCCGACGCCGCGCTCCTCGACGACCTGGCCTCGCACGCGACCCTGCACCTGGTGCGCGGCGGCGGGATGCTCCTACATTGGCTCGACGTCGCCCGGGTCGCGGCGGGTGTCGGGAGTATCGACGAGGCGCTCTCGGCCTGGACCTACCCCGCCTTGGCGTTGGCCGCCCGCGCGTTCCCCGGCCGCGACCTCTCTGCCAAGGTGGAGGCGCTCGAGCCGCGCGTGGGGAGCGCCCTCGCCCGCCTCGCAGCGCGGGCGCCGTTGGACGACCGGTCGGGCCTCAACCTGGCCGGCGTCGACATCAACGCGCTGCCGTGGCTGGCGTCGCACTGGCTGCGGTGGCGGCCGAACCCCTGGCTGGCTGGCGTGGCGTACCCCCACCTGCCGGCGCCGGTCGCCTACGCCGCCTACCTCGCGGGGGTCGGGGTCAGGGCGGCGCGCAAGGCGGTGCAGCACGCGCTGCGACGCGGCGGGTGAAGGGAGGTGGAGGCGCCTCGGGTCGCCCTGCTGAACCTCGCGCACGACCCGGGCGTGCGCGAGCCGGAGAGCACGCTGCAGGCGTTCCCGGTCCTGACCGAGTTCGCCTCGGGCCTGAGCCGGGCGGGGGCAGCGGTGATCGTCGTCCAACGGCACGCCAGCCGCGCCGAGCTGGCGAGAGACGGCGTGAGCTACGTGTTCGTGGGCGGAGCCGGGCGCGGGCGGCCTCGTTCCGTCGACGCCTGCCTGCCCGTCCTGCGGCGCGTCGCCGGGCTGCGTCCCGACGTCGTGCACGTGCACGGCCTGGTGTTCCCGCTGCCGGTGCGCGCGCTGAGGCGCCTGCTGCCGGAGGCCGCCCTGGTCGTGCAGCACCACGGCGAGGGTCCGTGGCTGGGATGGCGTGGGGCGCTGCAGCGCTGGGGTCTCGCCGCCGCGGACGGGTTCATGTTCACGGCGCGCGGGCTGGCCGAGCCGTGGCGAGCGCGCGGCGTGGTCGGCCCGGCCCAGCCGGTGTTCGAGGTCATGGAGGGGTCCACGGGCCTCGTGCCGGTGCCGCGCGACCAGGCGAGGGGCCGCGTGCCGCTGCCCGGCCGGCCGGCTCTCCTCTGGGTGGGGCGCCTGCATCCGGTCAAGGACCCGCTGACGCTCCTCGAGGGCCTCGAGCTCCTGCTCCACGACTGCCCCGAGGCGCACCTGACGATGGTCTTCGGGGAGGCCGATCAGCTCGGCGAGGTCGAGGCCCGCCTGCGCGCGAGCCGCCGCCTGCGCGACGCGACCACGTTGGTGGGGAGGGTGCCGCACGGCGAGCTGGCCTGGTACTACGCCAGCGCCGACTACTACGTCGCGGCCAGTCGCCGGGAGGGCTCGGGCTTCGCGCTGGCCGAGGCGCTCGGGTCGGGGCTCGTCCCCATCGTCACGGACATCCCGTCGTTCGCGTGGATGACGGACGGCGGACGCCTCGGAGGCCTGTGGCGCCCCGGCGACGCGGCCGACTTCGCGCGCGTGGCCCGCGCCGTGCTCGCCAGACCCCGCGAGGAGCTCTCGCGCGCCGCCGTCGAGCAGTACCGGCGCCGCCTCTCGACCGAGGCGATCGGGCGCGATGCGCTCGCGGTCTACAGGTCGGTGCTGGAGCGTCGCGGGAGCAGGGGTCGGTGACGGCGCGTCCGCCGGAGGGCCCCGACCGCCTCCGCGTGGCACTGGTGGTGCCGGGCGGCGTCGACGAGAGCGGGGAGCGCCGCGTGATCCCGGTCCTCCTCGCGTTCATCGAGCGCCTGTCGCGGCGGCACGAGGTGCGGGTGTACGCCCTGGGCCAGTACGAGGAGCCTCGCGAGTACGGCCTGCTGGGCGCACGGGTCGTCAACCTCGGGCGACCGCGGAGCCTGCGGGCGCTGCCGGGTCGTACCCTGCTCTGGCACTACCTGGCGCTAGGGCGGGCGCTCGGGCGTTGGCGGCCCGACGTCGCCCACGCGTTCTGGGGCACCGACACCGGGTGGCTCGCGACCGCCGTGGCCGGCCGGCTCGGCGCCCCCTCGGTCGTGAGCCTCGCCGGCGGCGAGCTCGTGGGGCTGCCGGAGATCGGCTACGGCGCCCAGCTCTCGCGCCGCACGCGCTTCCTCGTGGCCGGCGCGCTGCGGCGCGCCACCGTGGTCACGTGCGCGAGCGGGCCGATGCTGGAGGCGGTGAAGGCTCATGGCCGCGTCGCGCACCGCGTGACGCTCGGGGTGCCGCTGCCGGACGCCAGCCGGGCCGCGCCGACACGAGGAGCGATCCGCACGGCGCCTGGGGCGCCGTTGCCCCACGCTCCCGAGGTCAGTCGGCCGACGGAGGGAGCGTCCCGCCACGCGCCGCCGCGCCTCCTGTTCGTCGGGACCCTGAACCGGGTCAAGGACCCGTTCACGCTGCTCGCGGCCATGCGGCTGATCGTCGACGACGAGCCGACGGCCCGCCTCGACGTCGTCGGCGAGGACATCCTGGGCGGCGCCGTGCAGCGCCGGGCGGCGGAGCTGGGCCTCGGCGCCAACGTGACCTTCCACGGCTTCCTGACGCAGGCGGAGCTGGCGCCCCTCTACCGGGACGCCGACCTGCTGCTCGTCACGTCGCGCCACGAGGCCGGTCAGGTGGTCTCGCTGGAGGCGGCGGGCTGGGGCGTGCCGAGCGTCGGCTCGCACGTCGGCCACATGGTGGACGGCGCCGGCGTCTGGGCCGAGACCGTCCCGCCGGGCGACGCGCCGGCCCTGGCCGCTGCCGTCCTGTCCCTGCTCCGCGACCCGGAGCGCCGCGCGAGGCTGGGCCGGGCCGCTCGCGAGTGGGCGCGGACGAACGACGCTGACGCCACGGCCGCGCGCTTCGAGGAGCTTTACGCGGAGCTGGTCGGCGCGCATCGCCGCGGAACCGGAGGAACGGGACGCAGGGGCTGGTGAGACCGGCGCTTGCACCCATCGCCCCTCACGGATACGATTTCACCAGCTAGTGATTCACTACTTGGTGAATCACTCTGCGGCGAGACGGAGCGGCCATGGCTAGCGAGCAGCAGAACCCCTTCCGGATTGGCGAGCACGTCTCCGGCTACTCGTTCGCCGACCGCGAGGAGGAGGTCGCGCGCGTCCGCGCGGCGATGCTCTCGGCCTCGTCGCTGCTCGTCTACGGTCCGCGGCGCATGGGCAAGAGCTCGACGATCTTCAACGCCGCCGAGTCGGCGCGCAGCTCGCGGCCGAAGCCGATCGTCGTCACGGCCGACGTCGCCACCGCCACGAACCTCTTCGACGTCTCGGCGCGGCTGCTGCGCTCCCTCTACCTCGAGACGCGCTGGCTGAAGCTGCGCCTCGAGGACCTCCTAGGCGGCCTCGCCCCCCGGGTGACGGTGAAGATCGACGAGCACGGCGGCCCGCCGGCCATCACGTTCGGCATCGACCGGCGCACGGCCAGCGAGGAGGAGCGCCGGCGGGCGTTCGAGGGCGTGTTCGAGCGGCTCAGCTCGGTACGCGAGGGCACCCGCCGACCCGTCGCCGTCGTGCTCGACGAGTTCCAGGCGGTCCGCACGTTCGCCGGCGAGAGCTCGGAGTGGCACCTGCGCGACGTCATGCAGCGCCACGGCGACCTGGCGTTCGTCTGCGCGGGCTCGCAGGAGTCGCTGATCCACGGGATGATCGGCCCCGACCGCGCGTTCTACAAGATGTTCGACCTGCTGCACCTCGGGCCCATCGACGAGGACGTGTTCGCCGACTGGATCGAGGAGCGTCTGGCGCGCGGCAGCGGCGTGGCGCCGGGGGTCGGGCGCGAGGTAGTGCGCCTGGCCGGTCCGCGCACGCAGGACGTGGTCCAGGTCGCCCGCCAGCTCTACTTCCGCGGTCTCGCGGCGGGACGCCGCGTCGAGGTGCCCGACGTGCGGGCGTCGTTCGACGAGGTCGTGCGCAGCGAGACGCCGCTGCTGCGCAGCATCTGGAGCGAGCTCTCGGCGCAGCAGCAGGACGTGCTGCGCGTCGTGGCCCTCGGCGCCGAGCGGCTCTACTCGGCCGAGGTGCGCGACCAGTACGGTCTGCCGGGTGCCTCCTCGGTGCACAAGGCCGTCGAGACGCTCGTGGCGCGCGGCCTGCTGGTGCGACAGGACGAGGGGGTCGCCTTCGACAGCCCGTTCTTCAGGCGCTGGGTGCGCAGCGAGGTGGCGTCCGACCTCGGCTGAGGTCGGCGCGCCCGAGGAGGCCCGTTGAGCCGCTGGGAGACCATCGACACGGCCACCCTGCCCGGCGGCGACGTCATGACGCTGAGCCGGCGCGGCGACGAGTACGCGATCCGCGTGGCGAACGTCGAGCTGATGAACAGCCGCCAGCACGGCTCGGAGGAGGGCCTGGCGACGCTGGCGGTCGCGAGGCTCGCCGTCAAAGGCCGCGCCGAGGTCCTTGTCGGCGGGCTGGGCATGGGCTTCACCCTACGGGCCGTGCTCGACGCGCTGCCGACCACCGCCAGGGTCACGGTGGCCGAGCTGGTGCCCGAGGTCGTCGACTGGAACCGCGCGCACCTCGGCCACCTGGCGGGCGAGCCGCTGGCCGACCCGCGCGTGAGGCTCGTCGTGGGCGACGTAGCCGACGTGCTGCGGAGCGGCGGCGCCCGCTTCGACATGGTCCTCCTCGACACCGACAACGGGCCTGAGGGCACCACGCAGGAGGGCAACGAGCGGCTCTACGCGGCCGCCGGCCTGCGCTCGCTGCACCGCGCCCTGCGGCCCGGCGGGGTGCTGGGCGTGTGGTCGGCGTTCCCCAGCGAGTCGTTCACGAAGCGCCTCGCCGGGGCGGGGTTCGAGGTCGAGGTGAAGCGCGTGCGCTCCCGCGGCAGCAAGGGCCACAGGCACGTGATCTGGCTGGCGCGGAAAGGCCGCGGGCCCTAGGCGCGGAAGGGGCGAGGGCGCCAGGCACGGCAGGGCCAGGGGGGCTAGGCGCGGGAGGGCCGAGGGCGCTTGGGCGCGGAAGGGCCGCGGGTGCCAGCCGCAGAGGGGCGGGGGACGCCAGCCGCCCCGCTCACTCCTCCATGCGCGCCAGCCGCGAGGGCCACCAGATGGCCCGGCCCACGTCCAGCGCCAGCGCCGGCACGAGCAGGGAGCGCACGACGAAGGTGTCGAGCAGGACGCCGAAGGCGACGATGAACGCCAGCTGCGCGAGGAAGAGGATGGGGATCACGGCCAGGGCGGCGAAGGTGGCGGCCAGCACCAGGCCTGCCGAGGTGATCACGCCGCCGGTGACGGCGAGGCCGCGCAGGACGCCCCGCCGCGTGCCCAGCCGCAGCGCCTCCTCGCGCACCCGCGTCATGAGGAAGATGTTGTAGTCGATGCCCAGGGCCACGAGGAACACGAAGCCGTAGAGAGGCACCGCCGGGTCGGCGCCGGGGAAGCCGAGCAGGCCGTCGAAGACGAGCGCGGCCACGCCCATCGTCGCGCCGAAGGACAGCACGGTCGTGAGGATCAGCAGCACGGGCGCCAGCACCGACCGCAGTAGGACCATGAGGATCAGCGTGATCACGGCGAGGACGACCGGGATGATCAGCGTGCGGTCGCGTATGGAAGCCCGGACCGTGTCGATGGCCGTGGCCGTGGCGCCCCCGACGGACGCGTCGCCCTGGAGCGCCGAGGCCAGGTCCGCCCGCAGCCGGCTGACGGTGGCCAGCGCGTCACCGGAGTCGGGCGCGTCCTCCAGCGTGCCCTGGAGCAGTACGTACCCGTCCACCACGGTCGGCTCGGCCGGCGGGGCGCCGGGGCGTCCGGCGGCCAGCCCGTCCTCGCCGACGGCCACCGTGCCGCTGAAGGAGCCCGCGGACGTCACCGCCACGCGCGCGATCCCGGGCGCGTCGAGCATCACGTCGGCGGCGGCCTGCATCTCCTCGGCCGGCGCCAGCACGTAGACGGGGCTGCCCGAGCCGCCGGGGAAGTGCTGTGCCAGCAGGCGCTGGCCGGTGAGCGCCTCCGAGCCGCCGAGGACCAGCTCGGACTGCGGCACGCCGCTCGCCCGTAGCTGGGTGACGCCCACCGTGGCGAGCGCCAGCGCGGCGGCGGTGACCAGCCACACCGAGCGCGGCCGCCGCGCGATGCCTGACGCCAGGCGAGCCCACCAGCCCGCCGGCTCAACGGCACTCCCCAGCTCCGGCCGGTACGCCGGGCGGCGCGGCCAGAACGCCGCTCGACCCAGCGCGTAGAGGACCGCGGGGAGGAACGTGAGGGCCGAGAGCATCGCGAGCAGGATGCCGATGGCCGTCACCGGCCCCAGTGACGAGTTCGAGCGCAGGTCGCTGAGCAGCAGGCAGAGGAGGCCGGCGATGACCGTGCCTCCCGACGCGAGGATCGGCTCCACGGAGCCCCGCACCGCGCGCCGGATCGCCGTCAGGGGCTCTGCGGCGTGGCGGAGCTCCTCCCTGTAGCGCGCCACCAGCAGCAGCGAGTAGTCGGTCGCGGCGCCGATGACGAGGATGAAGAGTATCCCCTGCGTCTGGCCGCTGAGGAGCAGGACACCGGCCCGCGCCAGCCACCACACCGCTAGCAGCGCGGCGCACAGCGCGAAGAGGCTGGCGGACAGCACCGCCAGCGGCAGGAAGACGGAGCGGTAGACGAGCAGCAAGATGCCCGCCACCGCCACCAGGGCCACGACGAGCAGCAGGCCGTCGATGCCGCCGAAGGCCTCGACGAGCGCGGCGCTGAAGCCGGCGGGTCCCGTCACGTGGACGCTCACGCCGGGCGGCAGGCCGCTGGAGAGCTCGCCGCTGAGGCTCGCCACGTGGGCGGCCAGCTCGTCGTCGGCGACGATGGGGACGAACGCCTGCGCCGCCAGCCCGTCCTCCGAGGGGATCGCCGGCGAGGTGCCGCCCGCCACCCCCTCGAGCGACGCCGCGGCGGTCAGGCGGTCGCCGATGGCGGCCAGGTCGTCGGGCGTCAGGGGAGCGTCGGAGGCGAACACGACGACGGCGGGCACCGAGCCCGTCCCGACGAACCCCCCGAGACGCCTCTGGACCGTCGTGGCCTCGGCCGAGTCGGGCAGGTAGGCGGTGGGGTCGTTGCTCGACACCTCGTCCACCCGCCCGAAGTACGGCCCGCCGACGCCGGCGACGGCGAGCCAGGCCGCGATGACCAGGCCGGGCACGAGGATCCTTGGCCAACGCGGCCGCTCCGCCGCAGCGGTGCCGGGAACCGTTCTCGTAGCGCTCACGCCCACCAGTCTGCCGGTGCCAGGTGAGCCGAGGGCTTCGAGGCTTCCCGTGTCCACGCCGACCCCGGGCGCGTTGACAACGTTTGTTGCAGAGGCTTATTGTTCTACAACAGTCCGTGTAACGACCGTTGGTCTGTGAGGGCTCCGGCAGGGGCGTCTCGTACGTCCCCAAGTCTCTCGACGCCGCCTCGGGCGGTAGGAGGTGCGGGATGGGTCAGCGCTCGACGCTGCTCCGCAAGGTACTCACGGTTCTGCTCGTGCTCGGTGGGGCCTCCACCGGCGCCCTGGCGCAGCAGACGCTCTCGTTCACGCTCGACACGACGGAGAACCGTGCCCCAGAGGCCCAGGCCATCGCGGCCATGCTCGCCGAGATCGGGGTGGACGCCCAGGTGCGGGTCTGGCAGTCGGCCGTGCTCGTGGAGGAGATGCAGGCCGGCAACCGCTCGGCCTCGACGGGTGACTGGGGCTCGGCCTACTTCGACCCCTTCGACCTCGGGATCCCCAAGTTCGGCACCCAGGCGAGGGGCAACCGCTCCTTCTACTCGAACCCCGACGTCGACGAGGCCTTCCGCATCGCCTCCACCACCCTCGACGACGAGGCCCGCCGGCAGGCGTACTTCGACGCCCAGCGCATGATCTTCGAGGACGCCCCGTGGATCTTCGGGTACGTCCTGGAGAACATCGAGGCCGCCAGCGACGCGGTGCAGGGCTGGCAGCCCGCCGCCGACAACAGCGAGAGCATGCACGAGGTCTCCGTACAGGGCTCGGACACACTGGTCGTGGGCATGCGCACCGACAACCTGCTCACGTTCGACCCCGCCATGTACCGCAGCCGCGACACCGAGGCCGTGCTGCGCAACATCTTCGACTCCCTCGTGGGCGCCACGCCCGAGGGCCAGGTCGTGCCCATGCTCGCCCGTGAGTGGCGCGCCGTGGACGACACGACCTTCGAGTTCGACCTCGTCGAGGGCGTCACGTTCTCGAACGGCGAGCCCCTCACCGCCGAGGACGTCGTGTTCACCTTCGAGCGCATCATCACCGAGGGCGGCGTGGACGGTCAGACGAGCCCGCGCGCCGGCCTGCTCGGCCCCATCGACAGCGTCGAGGCCGTCGACGACCACACGGTCCGGTTCCACTACCGGGAGACCTTCCCGCAAGGGCTGCTCGAGCAGGCCCTGGTCCACTTCCAGATCGTCCCCAAGGACTACATGGAAGAGGTTGGCGTCGCCGGCTTCACGCAGCAGCCCATAGGGAGCGGGCCGTTCGTGTACGTGGGCGGCAGCCTCGATTCCCAGGTGACGCTGCAGCGGAACGAGAGCTACTGGCAGGGCCCGCCGCCGCTCCAGACGCTCGTCTTCCGCATGATGCCGGAGCCCTCCACGCGCGTGGCCGCGCTCCTCTCCGGCGAGGTCCAGATCATCCAGGAGGTGCCGGGCGACCTCGTCGACCGCATCGACTCGGCGCCTGGCGTGTCGGTCCACACCGCCCCCGGCACGCGCGCATACTTCATCGAGCTGAACGTCTCCAAGCCGCCCTTCGACGACGTCCGCGTGCGGCAGGCCCTCAACTACGCCATCGACTGGGAGAACATCCTCGAGAACATCTACCGCGGCCGCGGCCAGAGGCTCTCGACGGGCTTCCTGCCCTCCGGCTTCGGCTACGACCCGGACCTCCAGCCGTACCCGTACGACCCGGACCGCGCCCGCGAGCTCCTCAGGGAGGCCGGTTACGCCGTCCGCTGAGCTCGCCTGCCCGGCGCGCCGCTAGGCACGGCGTCCTGTGCCGTTGCCCGCCACACACGAGGTGGCGGGCAACGGCTAACCTCGGGCGCGTAGCGCAGTAGCCTCTATCTGGCAAGGACCGGATTTGACCAAGGTCATCAAGCGCCTGGCCGCCGCGATCCCGGTGGCACTCGGGGTGGCGATCGTCGCCTTCCTGTTCCTGCGCTTCCTGCCCGGCGACCCCGTCGAGATCATGCTCGGCGACACGAACGTCGGCCAGCAGCAGATCGACGCCCTGCGCCGCGAGATGAACCTCGACAGGCCGCTGCTCGAGCAGCTCGGCCTGTTCCTCGGCGGGGTGGTGAGGGGCGACCTCGGCTACAGCATCGTCAAGAACCAGCCCGTGGCACGGCTGATCATCGAGACGCTGCCCGCCACTATCGAACTGACGGCCTTCACCATCCTCTTCGCCCTCGTCATCGCGCTGCCCGTAGGCATCGTCAGCGCGCTGCGGGCCGGCTCGCCGCTGGACCGGCTGGTGCTGGGCAGCACCCTCGTGGGCGTGAGCATGCCCGCCTTCTGGTTCGGGCTGCTGCTGATCCTGCTCTTCTCCGTCGAGCTGGGCGTGCTGCCCACGTCCGGCCGCATCGCCGCCGCCACGTTCGTGCCGGAGCGAACGGGCTTCATGCTCGTCGACACCCTCCTGGCCGGCGATTTGCGCGCCTTCGGCGACGCGCTCAGACACCTCGTGCTGCCCGCGGTCACCCTGGGCGTCGTGTTCTCGGTCGTCCTCGCGCGCGTGGTGCGCAGCTCGATGGTCGAGGTCATGGGCCGCGACTACGTCACGACCGCGCGGTCGAAGGGCCTGCGCGAGCGCACCGTCGTCATCAAGCACGCCCTGCGCAACGCGCTCATCCCCGCACTCACCGTCACCGGCCTCCAGATCGGCGAGCTGCTGGGCGGGAACATGATCGTCGAGACGATCTTCTCCTGGCCCGGCCTGGGCCGGCTCGTCGTGAGCTCGATCTTCGCGCGCGACTACGTGGTCGTGCAGGCGGCCGTGATGCTCTACGCCCTCACCTACGTGGGCGTGAACCTCGTCGTGGACGTGCTCTACACCTACCTGAACCCGAGGATCGCCCTGTGAGCCGGCGGTCCTCGGGTCCCGAGGTCTGTGCCGCCGCGCCGGCGGACCGAAGGCGGGGCGCCGCGAAGTGAAGAGCGCCGTCGCCAGGCTCGGTCCGGCCGCGGCGGGCGGGCGCATGACCGGTCCACTGCCCCAGTTCCTGCTGGCCGCGCGCCGGGTGCTGCGTTCGCCCGTGGGCGCCGCGAGCGCGGCCGTCGTGCTCGCCTTCGTGGTCGTCGCGGTGCTCGCGCCCGCGATAGTGCCGCACCCCCCCGACGCGACGGACCTCGGCGCCAGGCTGAGGCCGCCCTCGGCCGAGCACCGCTTCGGCACCGACGGCCTGGGACGCGACATCCTCAGCCGCGTCATCTACGGCGCGCGCGTCAGCCTCCTCGTCGGCGCGCTCACCGTGGCCATCACGGCGACCTTCGGCACCGTGCTGGGCGTGCTCGGCGGGTTCTACCGCGGCACCTTCGACGCCGTCAGCGGACGCCTCACCGAGCTGCTGCTGGCGTTCCCCTACCTGATCTTCGCCATCGGCATGATGGCCTTCCTGGGCCCGGGCTTCGCGAACCTCGTGCTGGCCCTCTCGCTCAAGGGCTGGGTGGAGTTCTACAGGCTGGCCCGCGGCGAGACCCTCGACCAGGCCGGGCGCGAGTACGTGGAGGCCTCGCGGGCCCTGGGGCAGAGCAGCCTCCGCACCCTGTTCCGCGAGGTGCTGCCCAACGTTCTGCCGCCTGTCCTCGTCCTCGCGACCCTCCGCGTCGGCTACTTCATGGTGCTCGAGGCCTCGCTGTCGTTCCTCGGCGTGGGCATCCCGCCCACGATCCCGGCGTGGGGCTCGATGATCGCCGAGGGCCGCAACGTGCTGTTCATAGCCTGGTGGGTGAGCACGCTGCCCGGCATCGCGCTGCTCGTGCTGGTACTGGCCATCAACCTCCTCGGCGACAGGCTCCAGGAGGCGTTCGACCCGAAGAGGAGGAACCGCTAGTGGCACGGAGGCCCAGGGTCGGCATCACGGTGCACCTCGGCACGGTCCGCAGGCAGGGGCGCGAGGAGGAGCGCTTCGAGCTCGCCGCGCGCTACGCGCAGGCCGTGAGGGACGCGGGGGGCGCGCCGCTGCTCGTGCCCACGGACTCGCCGGCGGCGGTCGAGGAGACGCTGGACGCGCTCGACGGGCTGCTGCTGAGCGGCGGCGGCAGCCTCCCCGCCAGGTACTTCGAGGAGAACCCGGATCCGAGCCTGCGCCAGACGAACCCGGTGCGCTACGACGTGGAGGTGGCGCTGGTGCGGGCGGCGTGGTCGCGGGGCATGCCGCTCATGGGCATCTGCCGCGGTCACCAGACGATCGCCGAGGCGTTGGGCGGCGAGCTCATCCGCGACGTGCGCCGCGACGGACGACCGGAGCACTACCAGGAGGAGGCCCCCACCGTGCGCACGCACCCGCTGGCCGTCGAGGAGGGCTCGCGCCTGGCGCGGCTCGTGGGCCGCGAGACGCGGGTGAACAGCTTCCACCGGCAGGCCGTCAGCAGGCCTCCGAGCGGGTGGCGGGTCGCGGCGCGCTCGCCCGACGGCCTCGTGGAAGCCATCGAGGCCGAGAGCGGCTTCGGGGCCGGCTGCCAGTTCCACCCCGAGTGGCAGTGCGACGAGCCGGGCTTCGCCGCGCTGTTCGCCGAGTTCGTGGCGGCGTGCGCGGGGTTCGCGGTCGCGCGGGACCCAGCGGCGGCACCCGCGGGCTGACGTCCGGGGGTCCGTCGGTCCACGGGCCCGACCCGGCCTGCTGGTCGAGGCTGGCCCCATGCGCGCTACTGGTTGAAGCGGCTCCAGGCGCGCTCGGCTGCGGCCAGTCGCTCCTGGGCGCCGGGCAGCATCCTCTCGACTAGCGTGAGCAGCGCGTGGCTCACCGACACCAGCGCCGTGTACGAGTCGAGCACGCCCGTGCTGGCGACGAACGCGCGCAGCACGGGGATCCCGTCGGGAACGTCGCGGCCCGGGCTGGCGTCGGTGAGGACCGTGGCGGGCACGCCGTTGTCCGTGAGGTGGTTCAGGGTCCTCTGCACCTCGGCGGAGTGCCGCCTGAGCGAGACGACGAGGACGAAGTCGTGAGGGGTGAGGTCGAAGATGCGGTCGATGCTTATGCCGCCAGGCGCCGGCGCGCACTCGACCAGGTCGCGCATCGTGCGCAGCACGAGGCTTATGTGCAGCGCCAGGGGGTACGAGAAGCGTCGCCCGAAGACCAGCACGCGGCGCGCCTCTGCCATGCGGCGCGCCGTCGCCTCGAGGGTGGGGACGTCGAGGCCCGAGTAGCTCCGCTGCAGGTTGAGCAGCTCGCGCTGGTACAGGTCCTGGAGCGTGAGGTCCTCGCCGTGGACGGGCTCGGTGAGGACGAGGTCGGCGTGCGCGCCCACGGTCTGCAGGTACGCGGCCCGCGCGCTCTCCTGCAGCTCGGGGTAGCCCTCGAAGCCGATCTTCTGGGCGAACCTCACGATCGTGGAGCGGTGGACGCCCACCTCGTCGGCGAGCTGGCTGCTGGACGCGTACCCCCACCTGTCGAGGTGCTCGACCATGTGCGCGGCGAGCCGCTGCTCCTGGGCCGTCAGCGACTGCGCCGCGGCCTCGAGCCGCGCGAACAGCTCGCCGCTCGCCGTGGCCGCGGCGCGCCCGCCCGTGACGCTCATCCCTCCGAGACTACAGGAACCTCGATGCCGAGCAGCGGGGCGTACTGCTGCGCGCCGAAGATGTCGCTGTCACCGGGGCTGCCGCTGGGGCGGGACCGCAGGATCGTGAACTTGATGGCGTAGGCGGGGTCGAAGGTCACGAAGTCCGTGATGCGCCCCTCGCTGATGCCGAAGAGCCTGGCGACCGACTCGCGGCTCAGGACTCCGGAGCGCTTGACCAGCTCGTAGTCCTCGCGCTCCCGGAAGATCACGTCGAAGGTGATGCGGTCCACGCCGGCGTTCTTGCTGCGGATCGTCTTGGCGAGGTCGGCCAGGCGCCTCGTCGCCGCGCGCGGGCCGGGGGCGGGGGCGTCCGCGGCGTCTCCGGTCACGGCGCCACCTGGGCGGGACGGCGCTCGAGGTCCTCGGCCCCCGTGACCTCGGTGGTGTGGAGCTCGAACAGCTCGAGCGGGTCGTCGACGCGCAGCGTGTGGTTCAGCGTCCACCTGTAGGCGGGGCTGACGCGCACGACCTCGTCGAGGGGGAAGGCCACGCCGCCGGCGGTGCCCTTCACGTCGGGCAGGCGCGCGTAGAACATCTGCCTGGTGCCGGCGAGAGTCACCTCGGCGGCCATCTCTGCGGTCGGCGCCACGCCGAAGACCAGGATGCCCAGCTCGTGAGCGGGCCTGTCGCGCAGGGGCTCCAGCTCGCCCATGACGCCGTCCCTGCCGTACACCTGGTAGTGGAGCTCGTAGCCGCCCACCTCGGGCGTGCCGAAGCGCTCCTCCACCTGCCGCCTCGCCCAGCCGATGACGTCGTCGATGCGCGCGATCGTGTAGGGGTCGCGCACGCCGGCGAAGCCCATGTAGCGCTCGCCGACCCTGCCCGCGCCCTCGAGCTTCACGCGCAGCTCCTCGGCCGGCACGAACCGCGGGCCCGTGACGCGTGTGGTCTTCTCGTCGTACTGCTCGTAGACGCAGCCGCTCATGTCGAGCATCCCGCCCGCGAAGTGCTCGTAGTAGGGGTTCGAGCGCTCGTACATGGCGTGGCCCGCCACCGAGGCCGGCGTGCAGCGCTGGTAGGGGCTCATCGCCGTGACCTTCACGTCCTCGTGGCTCACCTCGCCGATCACGGTCTCCTTGCCGGCGTAGGGCTCGGCGTTGAACGACGCGCACTCCAGGACCTTGCCCAGGTAGTAGCTGAGCGCCTCGGGGAACCCGGCGCGGATGGCGGGCGCCGCGAAGATCGCCGCGTCGGAGCTGCGCCCGCCGACGATCACCTCGGCGCCGCGCTCGAGGAGCGCGATGTATGGGTGCACGCCCGCGACGGCCACGATGCGGTCCGTGGCCTCCAGCTCCTCCGGGGTGAGCGGTCCGCGTCCGTCGAGGCCCGCCACGGTCTCGCCGGCGGCCATCCTGGCGCGGACCTCCTCCTTGGGCACCTCGGAGTAGAAGTAGCCCAGCCGGAACGGAGGGAGGCCGTGCTCGCGCGCGATGTCGCGGATCATCCCCACGAACATGTCCACGCGGCTGTTCGTGCCCGTGTCGCCGGCCGAGCCGATGATCATCGGCACCCCCAGCCCCCGCGCCGCCAGCAGCATCCTCTCGAGGTCGTGACGCTGCCACTCCGCGGGCGACGTGGAGGTGTCGGTGCCGAGGGGCACCGGGCCGATGTCGTCCGAGCCGGAGTCGGCCAGGATGAAGTCCGGCCTGGTGGCGACACCCAGCTCGAAGCTCTCTACCTTCAACGGTGCGAAGCCGAGGTGCCCGTTCGGGCACAGGAACCGCAGCGTCGATCTGCCCATCACGCGTCCCTCCGAGACGTCTCGTCACCGGCCGGAGGGCGGCGGCCCCGCTGGCTCGCTCCGGTCGGGGTCACGACGCCTGCCCAACTGGTGTTGCAGGTATCTCTGACGTGACAGCAATTGTTGCACAAACCG
>DASVDQ010000133.1 GCA_036381035.1 Trueperaceae bacterium
GAGAACTGGGTGTTCACCACCAGCAGGTCCTCGCCGACGAGCGCGGCCGTCGAGGAGTCGGTGAGGCGTTCGTCCTCGATGTAGCCCGTCACCTCGCCGCTCGTGAGGTCGTCCGACATCTGCACCACGGCGACCAGGTCGGCACCGTTCTGCACGATGTAGAGGGTCGTGCCGTCGAGCACGAGGCCGTCGCCGCCCTCGAACGTCGCGCCGGTCTCGACCGCGGCGACCTCCTGGGTCGCCACGTCCACGCGGTAGAGGGCGCCCGTCGCTCCCGAGACGATCAGCAGCACGCTGCCGTCCTCGTTGGCGACGATGCCGTTGGCGTTGAAGCCCTCCTGGTACTCGAAGGCCGTGCCCGTGAAGTCGAGCCACGCCTCGGCCTCTCCCCCGCCTGACTCGACGGCGTCGGCCGGGACGTGCCACAGCGTGGGGCGGTTCGAGTCGGTGACGAAGGCGCCCATGCCGGTGACGATGACGTCGTTGAGGAACCTGGCGTCCGCCTCGGGCGTCGTGAACGTGGCGAGCTGCTCACCGCTTTCCACGTCGTAGACGAGGACCTCGCCGCTGCCGCCACCGGCCACCCAGAGGCGGCCTCGGTCGTCGACGTCGAGGCCGATCGTCGTGAACTGGGGGCGCGTCCCCGCGGCCACGAACTCCGTCGCCTCGCCCGTGGCGATGTCGACGCGGTAGATGCCCCCAGACCCCGCGCCGGAGACGAAGAACGTGCCGCTCGACTCGTGGACGGCGATCCCCTCGGGGAACACCGCGTCGCCCGGCAGCTCGTACTCGGTGGTGCCCTCGGGCACCTCCTGGGCCAGAGCGGCCGCGCCGAGCACGAAGGCCGCCGACGCGAGGACGAACGCGAGGCGAGCCCGCCGCGGCCGCGCCGGTGCGGGCCGCGTAGGCCGGGCCGCAACGCCCGCGCGCCGGTCGCTAGGAGCCGCCAGCCGGCGGCGCTGAGAAGCCCGCCGCCGACCGCGCCCGGGAGCAGGCTGCCGACGACCTGGACTGGAAGAGTTGAGTTCGCTCACGACATCTCACCGCCTCCCGCGGGCGACCCCAGGTGCCCGCGCTGCCGCGGCGGGCCCTGCACCCCGTGGCGGGGTCGACCGTGCGTGAAGGCTACGCGCCGTCCATGAGCCGCGGACGAACCGACGAACGGCCCGGAGCCGGCGCGGCGAACGAGGGGCCCGGGGGGAACGGCCGGGCGGAGGCGCGGCGAGCCCGCTCCACGGCGCGAACCGGCCGCCTCGTGAAGCCGAGGTTAAGGAGCGTTGGAGGGCGCGTCAGGCTGCCGTAAGGACCTCACCTGCATGGTGGAACACGTGACCCTAGGAGCGAGGAGAACGAAGCCAGCCATCAGCGTCGAGCGCCAGGGGCAGCACCTCCTCACCGGCACTCGGGAGGCGAGGGCTCCGCACGCCCTCACCCTGGGGGACACGCTCGCCGCCCTGAGCCACGCCCTCGACGTCAGCGAGGGCCACGAGCGCGAGCACGCCCTGCGGACGGCCGTGATCGGCCTGAGGATCGGCCGCAGGCTCGGCCTGCCCGAGCGGCAGCTCGCCGACCTCCACCACGCGCTGCTGCTCAAGGACCTGGGGGCCTCCGCGAACTCGGCGCGGCTCTACCACCTGTTCGGCCGGGACGACGCGCGCCTGCGGCGGGCGCTGCGGCGCATCGACCTGGAACGCCTCCGCGAGGGCAGCACGCTCGTGTTCAACCAGCTCGTCGGGGCCGTCAAGGGCCCGTGGCGGCTGAAGTACCTGCTCGACCTCGGCCTCGGACGCTTCGACCTCGTCGCCCACCTGGCCCGCACCCACGCCGAGCGCGGGGCGAGGCTCGCCGCCGAGATGGGGCTGGGCGACGGCGTGGCGGCGGCGATCGCGTCGGCCTCCGAGCGCTACGACGGCAGCGGCGCCCCGGCCGGTGCGGCCGGCGAGGCCATCCCGCTGGCGGGCCGCATCGTCGCCCTCGCGCAGGCGGCAGCGCAGAGCTTCGGCGACGGCGGGCGGAGCGCGGCGGTGGAGCTCGCGCGGCGTTACGCCGGCAGCTGGTTCGACCCCGACGTGGCGGCCGCCTTCGAGGAGCCGCTCGTCTCCGGCGACCTCGACGAGACCTTGAGGCACGACCGCGTCTGGCACGAGCTCGCGTCCGTGGCGCCGCGCGAGGAGCCCGTCGACATCGACGACGAGCTGTTCGGGCGCGTGGCGGAAGTCTTCGGTCACGTCGTCGACGCGAAGTCCGCGTGGACCGTGCGGCACTCGAGCCGCGTCAGGGTGGTCGCCCTCGGCATGTTCGACCAGCTCGTGGCGCCGGGCGACGCGCCCGAGCGTCGCCGGGCGCTGGCCCGCGGGGCGTCGCTGCACGACATAGGCACCCTCGGCGTCTCGAACGCCGTGCTCGAGAAGGGGTCGTCGCTCGACGAGGTCGAGCTCGAGGTCGTGAGGCGCCACACCGCCTACGGCGAGCACATCCTGTCGTGGGCCGACGCGTTCGCCGAGACCGTCCCCCTTGCCGCCGGCCACCACGAGCGGCCCGACGGACGCGGCTACCACGGCGCCGTCCCGGCCGGCCTCCTGCCGTTCGACGTCAGGCTCCTGGCCGTGGCCGACCAGTTCGAGGCCCTCACCGCGGCGCGTCCGCATCGCGAGGCGTTCTCGGCGGAGGAGGCCCTGTCGATCCTCGCGTCCGAGGCCGGAGCGGGCGTCGACGCGGAGGCGCTGGCGGCGCTCGAGCGCTACCTGGCCACGCCCGCGGCGGCCGAGATGCTCGACCCCCGGCGCTTCGACCCCGAGGAGATGCTCGTCATCGCCTGACCCTCACCGGCCGCGCGGTGGGCGCCCACCTCCCCCGCACGCCGCGCCGGCGATCCCACGAACGGAGGCCCGGACTCGAGCGGTCCGGGCCTCTCGTCAGCGCACCTGAGCCCCGGCGCCGGCGCCGGGACGACGCGTCAGCCCTGCTCCTCGCGGGCGGCGCGTGCGGCCGCGCGGTCCTCCTCCTGGCGGGCGACGTCGGTCTTGAGGCGGGCGGCCTTGCCCCGCAGCTCGCGCAGGTAGTAGAGCTTGGCGCGGCGGCTGCGGCCGCGGCGCACGACCGTGATCTTGCTGATCAGCGGCGAGTTGAGCGGGAAGACGCGCTCGACGCCCTCGCCGAAGGAGACCTTGCGCACGGTCACGGTGCTGCGCGCGCCCTTGCCGTTCTTGCGGGCGATGACGACGCCCTCGAACGCCTGGATGCGCGTGCGGTTGCCCTCGGTGACCCGGTAGTCGACCCTCACGGTGTCGCCGGTGTCGAAGTCGGGGATGTCGTCCCGCAGGAAGGGCTGCTCGACCGAGCGCAGTATGGCGCCTTTGTTGTACTTCATCTCAGGTTCTCGATTCCCGGTGGGCTACCGTTGGCGTTCCCATGACGGTGCCGCCGCTCGTGGCCGATAGCCAGGCGGCCGGCAAAGCCTTGGTATCTTAGCCGAACGGGGCGAGGCCTTTCAACCGCCGGACGCGCGAACGCGGCGCGTCAGCGGCGTCGGCCGAGCGGAGGCAGCAGGTTGCCAGTCGAAACGAGAGGCGTCCACCACGTCTCCGGCATCAGCGGCCGGCCACAGGAGACCATCGAGTTCTACTTCCGGGTCCTCGGCCTGCGCCTGGTGAAGCGCACCGTCAACTACGACGACCCGCGCACGTACCACCTCTACTTCGGCGACGCCTCCGGCAACCCCGGCAGCGTCCTCACGTACTTCCCCTGGCCCGGCGCGGGCCCCGGCCATCCCGGATCCGGCACGGCCGAGGCAACGCTGCGGGTGCCGCGCGGCGCCCTCCCCTACTGGCGCCAGCGCCTCGCCGCGCACGGGGCGACCACGGCGGAGCGACTGGGGCGCGAGGTCGTGGCCTTCGCCGACCCCGACGGCACGCGCCTGGCCCTCGTCGAGGGCGACGAGCCGCCGCTCGAGGGCCCGCCGCCCGGCGCCGACCCGGCCAGCCTCCTAGCGACCACCAGGTACTTCCCCGCCGCCGGCATCGCGCCGGATCACGCGGTCCTCTGCGTCGACGCCGTCACGTACGCCGCGCCCGACGTGGCCGCGGCAGAAGAGCTGCTGACGGGCATCCTGGGCCTCGAGGTCGCGGCCCGGGACGACGAGCGCGTGCGCCTCTCTCCGGCCGGCGAGGGCGAGGCGGCGCCGCGCGCGCTCGAGCTCGTGAGCTCGGCGGGCGGCGGGCAGGGCCGGCTCGGACGGGGCAGCTACCACCACGTGGCCTTCGAGGTCGAGGACGAGGCGGCGCTCGAGGAGGGCAGGCGTCTGGTGTTGGGCGCCGGGATCCCGGCGACGAAGGTGCGCGACAGGACCTACTTCAGGAGCGTCTACTTCCCGGGCCCCGGAGGGGCCACGGTCGAGCTCGCGACGCGAGGACCCGGCTTCACCGTCGACGAGCCGCTCGCCGAGCTGGGCCTGGCCTTCAAGCTGCCCTCGTGGCTCGAGTCGGAGAGGCAGGCGATCCGCGCCCAGCTCCCCGTGACGGCGAGCCCAGAGTACGCGCACCTCTTCGGATGAGGCGCGGTGCGATGCTGCGCGGCCGGCCCCGACGCGGTCGGGCGCGGTGCGCCCCGGCGCGGCCCGGGACCCGATGAAGCGCGGGGCCTGGCTGGCGCTCCTCTTCGGCGCCGGAGGCCTCGTCGTCACGATGTGGCTCCTCGGCGAGAACCTGGCCTCGCTCGGGCGCGTGCCGGCCTGGGCGTTCGTCGTCGGGGCGGTCCTGCTCGTCGTCAACTACCTCGCCGCCGGCGCCCGCCTCCAGCTCCTGACGAGGCTGGGCGGCCAGCCGCTCCCCCTGGGCGCGTGCCTGCGCGCCTACGCCGTCGGCCTCCTCAGCGCCGCGATCACGCCGGGCAGCGCCGGGCAGGCGCCGGCGGTGGCGCTGGCCCTCGTCCGCGACGGGCTGACGGGCGTGGCGGCGTGGTCGGTGAACGTCTACGTCTGGGTCCTCGACCTCGCGTTCCTCGCCTACTCCGTGCCGCTGAGCGTGCTGCTCATCGGCCGCTCGGCCGTCGCCCTGTCGCGCGTCGAGCTCGTCGCCTTCGCGGTCGTGGTGGCCGCCCTGGCCGCCTTCCTGATGTGGGTGCTCACCTTCCGGCTGCGCTGGGTGACGCGCCTGGGGCGCGCGCTGTTCGGCCTCCGCTGGCTAGGCCGCTGGCGCGGTTCGGCCGCCCAGTTCTTCGACCGCGTGGAGTCGGCGTCGGGCGCGATCATGCACGGCACCCTCGCCCAACGAGCGGTCCTCCACGCGCTGACCGCCGTCGTCTACCTCAGCACGCTCGCGACCTTCTGGGTGATGCTCACGGCGCTGAGCCCCGGCGCGCCGTTCCTGACGACCCTCGCCGTCGCCCAGCTCCCGACCGTCCTGGCGACGTTCATGCCCACGCCGGGCGGCGCCGGGCTGCTCGAGATCTTCACGGCCTCGCTGTTCCTCGCCGGCCCCGGCGGTGGACCAGGGGGGACCAACGACAGGTCGCCCGGCGGCACCGTCGCCGCGGCGATCCTCGGCTGGCGCCTGCTGACCTTCTACTCGCGCTTCGTCCTGGGCCCCATAGCGGGCGCCACCTTCGCGCGGCCCCCGGTCGAGCCGACGCGCGAGGCGGAGGCGGGCAGCTAGGTCGCGACCTGGCGGGGGCGGGCTAGCGGGCTCTCACCGCCGCCACGGCATCACGCGCCGCTCGATCGCCTGCAGCAGCGACGTCATGCCCACGCCGAGGGCCATGATCACGAGCAGGGCGGCGTACATCTTCGGGGTCGACAGCACCTGCCAGTGGTAGTACACGAGGTACCCGACGCCCGTCTGCGCGCGCACGAACTCGACGGCGACGATCACGATCAGCGCCGTGCCCAGCGCCAGGCGCAGGCCGTTGAACACGATCGGCAGCGCGCCGGGCAGGATCACGTGCCTGAACATCTGCCAGCGCCCGGCACCGAAGTTGCGCCCCGCCTGCACCAGCACGGGGTCGATGCCCTGCACGCCGGCCATCGTCGAGAGCGCCACGAGGAAGAAGGCCGAGATCGCGACGACCGTTACCTTCGGCCCCTCGCCGAACGGGTCGGCGAAGACGAGCATGAGGAGCGGGAACACGGCGATCTTCGGCAGGACGTAGACCGCCGACATCGTCGCGTCTAGCATCGCCCTCACGGTCCTGTTCAGGCCCATCACCATGCCGACGAGCACGCCGGGCGCGGCGCCCATCAGGAAGCCGAGCAGCACGCGCGCCAGCGTGGCCCACAGGTGGCTCTCGGCGAACGTCGCCGCGACGCCGGCCCAGCCCGACTCGGCGACGCGGGAGGGCAGCAGCCACGGGCGTCCGAGTAGAGAGTGCCCGCTGAAGCGGTCGACGTTCACGGTGAGGTCCCACAGCGCGCCGAGGATCGTGGTGGGCGGCGGGAACCAGCGGGAGTTGAGGATGCCGCCGCGCGACAGCCACTCCCAGGCGCACAGCAGGAGCAGCGGGAAGAGCCAGGCCAGCACGCCCTGGTAGCCGCGCTGCAGCCGGAACGGCAGGCGGCGCTCGAACGCCTCGGCGGCGAACACGAGCAGGGTGAACTCGGTGGCGAGCAGCGCCCACCACCAGTCGCCCCACAGATCCAGCGCGGTGCCGAGGAGCGCGACCAGCGCCATCGAGACGAGCGGCCAGGCCAGGTCCCCCACCGGCGCTTCCCGCCGGCCGCTAGGCGCGGCGGCGCGGGCCCGGGTGGCGCTCAACGCCGGCCCTCTCGCGAGCCCGAGACGGGGCGCGCCCGGGTGGCGCTCACTGGCGGACCACCGCACCCGACGCGCCGCGGCTCCGCGAGCCGCCGTACGCGAGCCCGGAGGGGCCCCTCACGCCTGCGCCTCCATCGCGCGCCTCACCTCGTCCTTGAGCTCGGCCCAGACCCCGCCGGTCAGCTCGGCGAAGCGGGGGCTCTGCGTGGTCGTGAGGTCGCGCGGCCGCGGCAGGTCGACGACGAACTCGGCCTTCTTCGTGCCGGGGTGGGCCGTCATCAGCACGACCCTGTCGCCGAGGAGCACGGCCTCCTCGATCGAGTGCGTCACGTACAGCACCGTCTTGTGCGTCTCCTCCCAGAGGCGCAGCAGCTCCTCCTGGAGCACCGCCCGCGTCTGGGCGTCGAGCGCGCCGAGGGGCTCGTCCATCAGCAGCACCTGCGGGTCGTTCGCCAGCGCCCTGGCGATCGACACGCGCTGCTTCATGCCGCCGGAGATCTGCGCCGGGTAGTAGTCGGCGAAGCGCTTGAGGCCGACCTTCGTGAGCCAGCGCTCCGCCACCTCGTACCGCTCGGCGCGTGGCACGCCCCGCATCTGGAGCCCGAAGGCGACGTTGTCGCGCACGGTCTTCCAGGGGAAGACCGCGTACTCCTGGAACACCACGTTGTTCAGGGGCCGGCTCGGCTCCGGACCCGGGACGATGTACGCCTCACCGCCCGAGAGCGAGTCGAGGCCGGCCAGGATGCGCAGGAACGTCGACTTGCCGCAGCCCGAGGGCCCGACCAGGCAGACGAACTCGCCCTCACGGACCTCCAGGTCGAAGTCGACGATGGCAGGCACGTCGCCCGCGAGCGACGGGTAGACCTTCCGCGCCGCGCGGGCGACGACCTTCGGCTCCAACGTCCACTCACCTCTCACGGCAGGCGGCCGGGCGGCGCTGCCCGCGCCCCCGGCCGCCCCCCGACGCCCAGGCTACTCCCGGTACGGCCCGGCCATCTCCAGGGCCCACTCGGCGTACTCGGTCGTGATGACCTTGGAGAGGTCGATGGGCTCGTCGTAGTCGGTGCGTCCGTTCTCGCGGTGGACGCGCTCCACGTCGGCGAGGCCGTCCACCGGGATCGTGAGGTCAGGGTCGTAGACGACGGGCGTGCCGGTCCTTATGGCCTCCTCCGTCGAGTTCACGTAGGCGAGGTAGGCGGCGATGTTCTCGTCGGAGAGGTAGTCGTCGCCCTGCATCAGGCGGGACGCCTCGAGCAGCGCCAGCGCGAAGCGCCGGGCGACCTCGGGCCGGTCCTCGAGGAAGTGCCCGGAGCCGACGAACGCCACGGTCATCAGCCCGGGCACCAGGTCGGTGGCGAGCGTGACGGCCGTGCCGTCGGCCTCGACCTGCTCGGCGTATGGCGAGCCCAGCACCGCCGCGTCGATGGAGCCGTTGGCGAAGGCGGCCGGCATGTCGGCGTTGGCGAGGTTGATGGGCTGCACGTCGCGGATCGTCAGGCCGCCGCGCTCGAGCGCCTTGGCCGCCAGGTACTCGCCGCCTGAGCCGGGTCCGCCGGCCATCGCGACCGTGCGTCCGCGCAGCTCCTCGATCGTGTCGACGGCGCCGGAGTCGTAGAGGTCCTTGCGCACCATGAACTTCGTCGGGCTGTTCTCGAACGGCTCGAGACCCCCCGGGGCGAACACCCTGATGTCGATGCCCTGGTTCCAGCCGTTCCACAGGGACGTGACGATGGCGATGCCGCCCACGTCGATCTGCCCCTGCTCGAGGAAGGCTATGGCCTCGGTGCCGGACGCGACGATGTCGAT
>DASVDQ010000134.1 GCA_036381035.1 Trueperaceae bacterium
ACACCCCCTACCTCGGCTACGACGAGGGCTACGGCTTCGTGCCGAGCGAGACGCACCGTGCGGTCCTGATCGCGACCCACGTTCGCCACAAGCCCGTCCTCGCCCTCCTAGAGGACGTGGAGCCGCTTCCGGCGCGTGACGACACCGCCGAACTGGTCGAAGCGCTGAGGGCATGCATCGAGCCGATGGTGTGCGCCGCGGACGTTTGCGAGGCGGAGGGCGCGTCGGCGGTCGCCTGGGCATGCAGGGCCGCTGTTGAGAGCGCCCGCGCCGTGCTCGCGCGGGTGAGGGGAGTCTCGTGACGCGCGACGAGGCAAGCGCACGAACCTGCCAGTGGCGCCAGGACGAGCACAACGGCATCTGGCATAGCGCCTGCGGACCGATGTGGCCATTCGAGGAAGGGGGTCCGCGGGAGAACGGATGCACCTATTGCCCACGGTGCGGGGGTGTCATCGAGGTCTACGCGGGGAGCTTTGCGGGCTGGCTCGCCGCCGTCGTCGAACAGAACACCCCCGTCGCGCCGCGCGACGACACCGCCGAACTGGTCGAGGCGCTAGAGGCGGTGACCAAGGCTGCGTACGACCCCGGCGTTGGGGCGTACGCCGTGACGCGAGCAACCATGCGGCGTGTGCAAGCCGCGCTCGCGCGGGTGAAGGAGGCGCCATGAACCTCTGGCTCGTGTACGTCATCGCCGTCCTCGCCTTCGCGCTCGGGTACGCCACCGGCGGGCGACTGTCCGAGAGCGAGTACGACGCCAAGCTCCGCGCCGACTGGAACGAACGCCAGCGCCTGAGGGCCGAGGCTAGGCTCCAGGAACTCGAGGGGCGCTCTTGACCGTCGACCCCGCCCTCTACCGGCGCCTCCAGGAACGCAGCGACCGCCTCGAACGGCAAGCGCGCATCCTCGGCGACGCCTTCCACCGGTTCGCCGAAGAACTCGCAGGCCTCGGCCGCGACCTCGCCCAACTCGAAACCCCGATCGGGCAACCGGCGCCCGACGCCACACCCCC
>DASVDQ010000135.1 GCA_036381035.1 Trueperaceae bacterium
GTGGTCCTGCCCCGGCACGGTGCGGACGTCGAGGGCCAGGTACGCCTCGTCGGGCATGACGTTGAGCTGCGCCTCGCCCTTGGCCGGCGCCATGAGGATCGTCGGCGTGATCCAGGGCAGGCCGAGGAACTCGTGCTCGCCAAGGCGCTCCTGCTCGCGGCGCTCGAGGTCGCGCAGGGCCACGACCAGGTCCGCGAGGCCGCGGATGGGGTTCACGCCGGCGTACGGCATCGCGCCGTGGCTCATGACGCCGTGCGCGCGCACGTGGAAGCGCATCGCGCCCTTCTGGAACAGGCAGATCTCGTTCTCCTCCGGCTCGCACACGATCGCGCCGGAGACCTCGTCGGCCCAGCCGTTCGCGATGAACGACTTGATGCCGAGCATCATGCCCTCCTCGTCGGCGACGATGCCGAGCCTGATGCGGCCGGGCAGGTCGGGAGCGACGCGCCTGACCGCCTCCACGGCGGCGATCGCGGCGGCCACGCCGGCCTTCATGTCGGCGCTGCCGCGCCCGTGGAGGACCCCCGTGACCACCTCGCCGCTCGGTCCGGGTTCGATGCGCCCCTCGAACGGCGGCACCGACCACGCCGCCGGGTCGCCCTCGGTGACGACGTCGGTGTGCCCCTCGAGCATCAGCGTCCGGTGGCGCGCCGGGTCGAAGGACGTGCCCGCGAAGTCGCAGATCACGTTGGGGCGCCCCGGCGCGGCCTCCTCGACAACGGGCGCGAAGCCGGCGGACGCGAGCTGCTCGGCCACGTAGCGCGCCGCCTCGGCCTCCGTGGTGCCGGCGGCCTCGTCGTAGACGCTGCGGACCCGCACCAGGCCCCGCGCCAGGGCGACGACCCGCTCGGGGTCGACGGCGTCGGCGGCGCGCCGCGCCAGCTCGGCCACCGGGCCGGGCAGGCCCGCGCTCCGGCGCGCCGTCACAGCGGCGGCGTGAACCTGCCGTCGACGGCCGTCCAACCGCCGTCGACGTAGAGTAGGGAGCCGGTCACGAAGCTGGAGGCGTCGGAGGCGAGGAACACGACCGCGCCCACGAGCTCGCTCGGCTGCGCCCAGCGCCCCAGCGCGCTCTTCCTGGCGTAGGCGTCGTACCAGGCGGGCTGGTCCTTGATCTGCTTGGTCAGCGGCGTCTCGACGACGCCCGGCGCGACGGCGTTGGCGCGCACGCCGTGG
>DASVDQ010000136.1 GCA_036381035.1 Trueperaceae bacterium
CGTCGCCGAGAGGCCCGAGGAGGCCGCGGCGCTCGCCGCGCGCATCGGCTACCCGGTGATGGTGAGGCCCAGCTACGTGCTGGGCGGACGGGCGATGCAGGTCGTGCGCTCCGCGGCGGAGCTGGAGAGGTACCTGCGCGAGGTCTACGCCGAGCTGCCCGGCGAGCCCAGCGTGCTCGTCGACGAGTACCTGGAGGGCGCCGTCGAGGTGGACGTGGACGCGATCTCCGACGGCGAGACCACGGTGGTGGCCGGCGTCATGGAGCACGTCGAGCCCGCCGGCGTGCACTCCGGCGACAGCGCCTGCGTCACCCCGCCCGTCCGCCTCGCCCCCGAGGCCGTGGCGACGATCGCCGAGCACACGAGGCGCCTGGCCGAGGCCATCGGCGTGCGCGGGCTGATCAACGTGCAGTTCGTCGTGAAGGACGGCCGCGTCTACGTGATCGAGGCGAACCCCCGCGCCAGCCGCACGATCCCCTACCTCTCCAAGGCGATAGGCCACCCGCTGGCGAAGTACGCCGCCCTGGTGGCCGCGGGCGTCAGCCTGCGCGACATCGGCTTCACCGAGGCCCCGCGTCCGGAGGTCTACAGCGTCAAGGAGGCGGTGCTGCCCTTCCTCAAGTTCGGCGGGGTGCTGCCGGTGCTCGGCCCCGAGATGCGCTCCACGGGCGAGAGCATGGGCATCGACGCCGACCCGTTCCTCGCCTACTACCGGGCCGCGCTCGGCGCCGGCTCGCGCCTGCCGCTGCGGGGTACGGCGCGCCTGATCGGCGACGGGCTCGAGGAGCTCGCCGGGCGCCTGCGGGAGCTGGGCTTCACCGTCGTCACGGGCGGCCTGCCCGCGGGCGCGGAGCGCGACTACGACCTGCTGGTCGACGTCGTCCACACGCCCGAGCTGAGGCGCGCGCTCGAGGACGGCGTGGCCTACGTGACCACGCGCGAGGCCGCGCGCTGGACGCTCGACGCCATCTCAGCCGCCGTGCGGGCGTACGCGCGGGGGCCGCTGGGGGTCACGGCGCTGCAGGACCTCTCGCCGCGCCCCGTGGCCGTGGCGGGCTAGCCTCGGTCCCCTTCCCCCTCCAGCAGCAGCGGCTCGCCGTGCCCCGTCAGCCGCTCGGTGCGTCGCTGCGGCAGGCGCTCGCGCAGCGACAGCGCGTAGCTCGAGAGGGCCTCGAGGGCCGCGCCGACGGGCTGGCGAAGCACGAACTCGCCGGTGTCGACGCGCGCCAGCAGCGCGAACGGCGCGGCCGAGAGGCGCTCGAGGATCGCCAGGACGCGGTCGCGCGGCAGCGCCACCTCGGAGACGAGGTCCTCGAGCAGGAACACCGTGGGCGCGCGCAGCAGGTTGAGGCGCGTCAGCACCTCGGACAGGGCGCCCCGCTCGGCGAGGCGCTCGGCGACCTTGGCCTCGAAGCGCTCGAGGCCCTGCTCGAACAGCCCGTCGCGCTCGAAGTGGGGCTCGAGGTCCACGGGCGAGAGCGGCAGGCTGGACTGCAGGCTCGCGAGGCGCTCCAGCCCCTGCCAGCTCCACAGGGTCGCCCGGGCCAGCTCGGCCGGCCCGGTGAGGCGCAGCAGCGCCTGGTGGTCGCCGACGACGGCCAGGTGGCGGTAGTCGAGCGAGCGGCGCTTCGAGAGCAGGTCGGCCCAGTCGACGCGCTCGGTGCGCGACAGGAGCTGGACCAGGACCTTGTAGCCGCGCCGACCCATCGCGGCGACGAGGCTCACCTGGCCGCGCGCGATCGGCTCGATGGCGAAGCCCAGCGGCGCCACGACCCGGCGCAGCCGGTCGACGAGCTCCGTGGCCTCGAGCGCGGCCTCGTCCTCCTCGTCCAGCGAGGCGGCCGGCGGGCGCGCGGGCGCCGACGCCGGCGCGCGGCGCTCGAGCACGGCGCGCGGTTCCTCCTCGGCCCTGGCCCGCCGCGGCGCGCCCGTGCGCGGAGCCGCGCCGCCCGCGGGGGGACCGGCACGGCCCGCCGGCCGAGGCCAGAGGCCCGGCTGGGCGCCCGAGGCGCCCACGCGAGCGGCCTCCCCCGCGGCGCCGGCGAACGACGCCTCCGCGGCCTCGCCCGGCCGGGAGCCGACGCCCACCAGCTCGTCGCTCGCGGCGCCGGCAGCGCTGGCCGCGCCGGCCGTCTCCGGCACCGCTGCTTCGGCGGCCTGGGCGGCGGCGTCGGCCGCGGCGTCCGGCGCGTCCGCGGCGACCCCCACGGCCTCCGCCGGCTCGTCGGGGCGCGCCTCGCGCTCTGCTTCCGGCGCCGTCTCCTGGGGCCCGGCGCTCTCCGCGTCGAGCTCGGCCGCGGTGGCGGCGTCCACCCAGCGTCCCTCACGCTGCGCGAAGCGTCCGTCGGCGGCGAGCGCCGCATCTAGGTCGACCTCCTCGGGGACCTCGTAGTAGGCGCGCATCTCCTGGACCGTCATGCGCAGGCGCGCCTGGCTCAGCTCGTCGAGGAGCTGCGCGAGCCCCTCGGGCGTCGTGTAGTCGGGGGTGCGCGGCCGCGCCACCGCCGTGATCGCGAAGCGGCCGTCCGCGAGCGCCTTGACGTGAAGCTCGTCGTTCACGGCCAGCCCGTGCGTGCGGTAGAGCTCGCCGAGCCCCGAGACCGTCCGGGGTGGGGTGAAGGCGAGCTCGAGCTCCTGCCCCGTCTTCGTGTCGACGGCCGCGACCGCGCCCTCGGTGAACAGGCCGACCATGGCCGCGGGCAGCGTCATGGTGCCGCTGCGCAGGCAGTAGCGCGTCAACGGGTAGCGGAACTCTCCAGACATCTCACGCCTCCCCTGGCGAGTCCACGGCACCCTCCCCCGGACCGAGGGCACGGCGCGCAGGTGTGGCTCGGTGAAGTCTAACAGGGCGCGGCCGCGGCCCCCCCGCGCAGCCGCCGCGGCGCGCGTGGGCGACGGTCGCGGCACGTCCCCAGGGCGAGCGGCGCCAGGTCGCTCCGCGGCCGCCCCGGCGCCCGCGAGGCGGCCGCCCCGGGGCGCTCGCGAGGCGGCCTCCCAGGCTCTGACGCTCGAGACCGGTCTGTGGCGGGGCCTCAGCCGAAGACGAGGCGCCGCCGCTTGCGCCGGCGCGCCGGTGCCCCTGCCGGCTGCTGTGCGGCCGGCGCTGTGGGACGCGCCGCGGCCTTCTTGGCCCCCCGGCGCGCCGCCGGCGCAGCGGCGGGGCGGCGCCCCGCGGGCGCCTCGTCCGCGACGGGCGGCGCGGCCTCCCCGTCGGCGGCCACGCCGGGCGCGGGCCTGCCCTCGGCGCGGCTCTCGGCGGCCTCCTCCTCCGCGGCGGCCGTCGCGGCGACCTCCTTGGCCTTGCCGCGCTGGCGGCGCCCCTTGCCCGCCGAGGCCTCCTGCGCCGCCTTGGCCGCGGCGCTCGGCGCGGAGCGCCGCCCGGTGACGAACGCGGCGTCGATGCCGCCGTCCGACGGGTCCTTGAGCTTCTTCGGTCGCTTCGTCCTGGCCGGCGCCCCATCGGCCTCCGGCACGGTGACCTCCACGCTCGCCGGCACGAGGTCGATCTGCCGCTGCGTGGGGTTGGCGGCCATGATCTTGACCTCGACGCGGTCGCCCATGCGGTAGCGCTTGCGCGTGTGCTTGCCCATCAGCATCAGGGAGTCCTCGAGGTAGATGTAGTAGTCGTCCTCGAGGTGGCTGACGTGCATGAGCCCCTCGACGCCGTTCGCCAGCGCCACGAAGACCCCGAAGTTCGTCACGCCCACGACCACGCCGACGAAGGTCTCGCCCACGTGCTCCTTGGCCCAGCGGGCGTGGTAGTAGCGCGTGAGGTCGCGCTCGGCGGCCTCGGCGACGCGCTCGCGCTCGCTGGCGTGCTCGGCGAGCTGGGGGAAGTCGGTCCTCATGCGCTCCTTCAGCGTCGGCGAGAGGCGGTGCTGCAGTATCGAGCGCACCACCCGGTGCACGACGAGGTCGGGGTAGCGCCTTATCGGGCTGGTGAAGTGCAGGTAGTTCGCGAAGGCCAGGCCGTAGTGGCCGAGGTTCTCGCTCGAGTAGCGCGCCTGCTTGAGGCTGCGCAGCAGCAGGGTGTTGACGAGCTGCGCCTCCGGCTTGCCCGCGGCCTGCCTGAGGATCGCCTGCAGGTCCTGGGGACCGGCGTGCTCGAGGTCGAGCGTGTACCCGAGGCGCGCCAGCGCCTTCTGCAGGGCGCGGATCTTCTCCTCGCTCGGGTCCTCGTGGACGCGGAACAGCGCCGGCACCTCGCGCTTGCTGAGCTCCTCGGCGACCTTGCGGTTCGCCAGCAGCATCAGCTCCTCGATGAGCTGCCTGGCCGCGTCGCTGCGCACCGGGGTGACGTGCAGGGCGCCCTGCTCGTCGACGTCGACCTTCGCCTCGGTGAACTGGAAGTCGAGGGCGCCCGCGCCGATGCGCTGCTTCCTGAGCTCCTGCGTGAGGTTGAGGAGCACCTTGATGTCGCGCTCGAGCTTGCGCTTGCCGGGCGGGAGCCTGCCGCCCTCGGCGAACTCCTGGACCTGGGCGTAGGTGAGGCGGGCGTCTGACTGGATCACGGTCTCCTTGAGCCTGAACGCCTTCACCTCGCCCGTGCGGGTGACGTCGATGAGCGCCGAGAGCGCCAGCCGCGGCTCGCCCTCCACCAGCGAGCAGATGCCGTTCGAGAGCTCCTCCGGCAGCATCGGCAGCACCCGGCCCGGCAGGTAGACGCTGGTCGCGCGCTGCGCGGCCTCCTTGTCGAGGCTCGTGCCCTCGGCGACGTAGTAGCTGACGTCGGCGATGTGGACGCCGACGCGGAGCAGGCCGTCCCGCTTGCCGTCGAGGCGCTCCACCGACACCGCGTCGTCGAAGTCCTTGGCGTCCTCGCCGTCGATCGTGAAGGTGGGGACCTTGCGGTAGTCGGTGCGCCCCTCCATGAGGTCCGGCGTGACCGTCGCGGGCACGGCCTTCGCCTCGGCGAGCGTCGCGGGGTCGAACTCGGCCTTGAGGCCGTACTTCACGATGACCGCGCGCGTCTCGACCTCGGGGTCGTCGGCCTCGCCCAGGACCTCGGCGACCTCGCCGAACGGCTCGGACTCGCCGGACTCCTCCGGCCACACCATGCGCGCGACGATGCGCGTGCCGCCCTCCAGCGTCCCCACGGACTCGGGCGTGAGGAGCACGCGCTCCTGCAGGCGCGGCGAGTCGGGCCGCAGGATCGCGTAGCCGCGCGCGTACTCGAGCGTGCCCACCACCAGGGCGTTGCCGCGCTCGATGATCCTCACGACCTCGCCGCTGGGCCTGTCGGCCTCGCTCCGGAGCGGGTTGGGGCGAGCGAGCACGCGGTCGCCGTCCCAGGCGCCGCCGAGCCTGTCGGCGGGCACGAACAGGTCACGGCCGCCCTCGTCGGGGATCACGAAGCCGTAGCCGCCGCTGGTCACCTGCAGGCGGCCGGGGACGAGGTTCATCTCCTGGGGCAGGCCGTACGTGCGTCGGCGGGTCTTGACGAGCTGCCCGCTCTGGACGAGCTCGGCGAGGGTCTGCCTGAGGCCCGAGCGGTCCTCGAGCTTGAGGCGACGCTGGACGTCCTGCACGTGCCAGGGCTTCTCGGGGTGGTCGTGGAAGAACTTCAGGACTACGTCGGTGGGGACCGTCATCTTCAGCGGAGTCTAGCGCCTCTCTCATGAGCGACCCGTCCCCCGCGCGGCGGCGGGGGCGCGCACGCGGCGGCCGTGTCGGGGCGCGGCGCCGCCGCGCCCAGAGGCGGTAGCGTCTGCCATGGCAGAACTGCGCTCGGTGTACATGACGTTCCCCGACCTGGACAGCGCCTCCACCGTCGCCAAGCACCTCGTCGACGAGCGCCTGGCGGCGTGCGTGAACCTGCTCCCGCGGGCGCTCTCGGTCTACCGCTGGGAGGGCGCCGTCCGCTCCGAGGAGGAGGTCGTCGCGTTCGCGAAGACGACGGCGGACCGCCTGGCCGACCTGATGGCGCGGGCCGCCGAGCTGCACCCCTACGACGTGCCCTGCGTGGTCGCGCTGCACCCGGTCGAGGCGCTCCCCGCCTACGCCGACTGGGTCGCGGACGAGACCCGGCCGGCCCCCGAGGAAGCCTAGGCGCGGCGGCGCCGACGGTCGGGTCCGCGGTCCGGCGGCGGTCGCGGGGGCGACGGCGGGCGGCGAGGAGTGCCGCGGCTCAGGCCACGCGCCGCCGCTCGCGCTCGGCCAGCGCCAGCAGCTCCTCCCTGGCCGGTGAGGGCCGGAACGCCTGCAGCGCCGCCTTGGCCGCGTCCACCTCGCGCCCCACCAGCTCCCTGGTGGCCGCGTCGGCGCCGTGCGCCCTCACGAGCTCGATCATCCGCTCGACGTCGCCCGGCTCGGCGGCGTGCCTGGCGACGATCAGCCGCGCCTCGACGAGGCCCTCGTCGAGGATCAGCCGCAGCACGGGGTAGGTGGCCTTGCCCTCGCGCAGGTCGCCGCCCACCGGCTTGCCGAGCCTGGCCGGGTCGCCGAGGAGGTCCAGGTAGTCGTCGCGGAGCTGGAAGGCGCGCCCGTAGGCGAGGCCGAAGGCGCGCAGCGCGGCGCGCTCGGCGTCGCCGGCGCCGGCCAGCACGGCCACGCCCTCGACGGCCGCGGCCATCAGCTCCGCGGTCTTGCCCTCGTTGATCCTCTCGTACGCCTCGTAGCTCCACTCCTTGAGCGTGGCGCACTGGAACTGGAGGACCTCGCCCTCGCACAGCGCCGCGGCGGCGTCGGCCATCAGGCCGATGAGCTCGTCGCTGCCGCTGCGCGCCAGCAGCCGCAGCACGCGGGCCAGCATGAAGTCGCCCGACATGACGCTGACCACGTTGCCGTAGCGCAGGAACGCCGCCTGCTCGCCCCGGCGAGTGGCGGCGCCGTCGATGAGGTCGTCGTGCAGCAGGGACGCCGAGTGGAGCAGCTCGACCGCTAGGGCCACGAGCCTGGCGCGCTCCGGCGGGGCGCCCAACAGACGCCCGGCGAGCAGGGCCAGCGTGGGCCTGACCCGCTTGCCGCCGGCGCGCACGAGGTCCTCGCCGATGGCCTTGATGAAGCCGACGTCCGACTCGAGCTCGCGGGCCAGGGCGTCCTCGAACGCCGCCAGCTCCTCGGCCAGCCCGGGCGCCGTGGCGGCGGGAGCGTCGTCCGTCACGACGCCTCCTCGGCCGGCATGGCCGCCTCGTGGAGGAAGTAGCTGACGCGCTTCAGCGCGGCGAGGAAGTCGACGGCCTCGACCCGCACCCCGGGCGGGACCGACACCACCGTGGGCGCGAAGTTGAGGATGCCGCGCACGCCGCCGCGCACGACCGCGTCGGTGGCCTGCTGGGCGGCCTCGACCGGCACCGTCAGCAGCACGATCTCGAGCTCGAGGTCCCGCACGGCGGCGTCGAACTCGCGCATGTGCCTCACGACGACGGACCCGAAGGTCCTGCCGACCTTGCGCTCGTCGACGTCGAACGCGGCCGCGAGCTCGAAGTCGTACTCGGAGAAGCCGGGGTAGTCGGCCAGCGCCTGCCCGAGGCGGCCCATGCCGACGATCGCGACCCGCCACGGGCGGGTGAGGCCGAGGATCCGCTTCAGCTCACGCTTCAGCGACGAGACCGTGTAGCCGGTGCCGCGGGTGCCGAAGGTGCCGAAGTAGGCGAGGTCCTTCCTCACCTGGAACGCGGACACCTGGGCCTCGTCCGCCAGCAGGTCCGAGGAGACCCGCATGACGCCGCGGTCCTCCAGGCCGGTCAGGACGCGCAGGTAGGTGATCAGCCGGCCGACGGTGGCCGAGGGTATGTCCCTGGCCGTGCCGCGGGCGCCCCCGCGTGGCATCAGCGCGGGAAGCTCTCGATACCAGCGGACTCCAGCCGGGTCTGGGCCGAGGCCAGCTCCGAGGCGTCGAACGGTCCGACGAGCAGCTTGACCAGGCCGTTCTCCACCCTGTCGGTGACGACGAAGCCCATGGCCTCGAGGCGCTGGCGCTGCGGCAGGGAGCTGTCGCGTGAGGCGTACGCGCCCACCTGGAGGTAGCGCGACGAGGAGCCGGCCGCCGGGGCGGCGGAGGCCTGGGAGGCGGCGGGGGTGGACGACGCTGACTGGCCCGCGGCGGGCGCCGGCTGCGCGTCCGACGAAGGGCTAGCGGCGGGGGCGGAGTCGTCGGCCTGCAGGCGGTAGACGGTCGGGTCGGGCACGCCGAGGTCCGAGCCGGCGATGCGCGCCGCGACCGCCCGCGCCTCCTCCTCGGTGTCGTAGGGGCCCACCAGCACGATGCTCAGGTCGCCCTGGGTGCCGATGAAGACCGGGTAGCCGGCGGCCTGGAACGCCGCGAGCTGGCGCTGCGCGTTGTCGGCGTTCGCGAAGGCGCCCACGGAGACGCGGTACGGCGCCTCGCCGGAGGCGGAGGCCGGCGGCAGCGGCCCGCCGGACGACCGGGGCTGCTGGGCCTGATCGGACCGGTTCGGGGTGCTCACCACGCTGCTGCGCGCGGGCGCGTCCGCGGCAGGCTGCCCGGCGCCGGCGTCGGGGGGCAGGGCCTGCGTGGGCGGCGGGGCGCGGCCGGCGTCGGCGGGCGGCGCGTCGGCCCCTTCGGCCGCCTGGCCTTCTCCCGCCTGCGCGGCGCCCTCCTGGCCTTCCTCGCCCACCGCCACGGCCGGCGGCTCGTCGGCGGCGGCCGGCGCGGCGGGCTGGTTCGACTGGGCAGGGGCGGGGTTCGACGACTGCGGCTGGCCGGCGGACTGGCCCGGGTCCTGGCTGCTCGTGAGCGGCGTGGTGGCGCGCGGCGCCTCGGCCGCGCGGTCGCGGACCGGGAAGAACGAGCCCCCGGAGATGAGCGTGGCGATGATGCCAGCGATGACCGCGATCAGGGCGACGCCGATGAGCAGGTCGGGCCAGTTGCGTCTTAGCCAGTCCATGTTCCCCCATGTTACCCCCGGGGGCTGGGGGTCGGGCCCGGGTCGGGCCGCCGCGAGCGGCGAGGCGAGACGCGCGGTGGCGAGCGGGCGGCGCCCCCTTCCGCCCGCTAGCCGGTGGTCACAGGTAGTTCGTGATCGCCGCGCAGGCCGGCTGGTAGCCGAGCTCGCAGGAGGAGACCCAGGCGTCCTCCGCCCCGTCCCTGCGGTTCTGCGAGTAGAGGGCCCAGCCGAGGTTGTAGAGCGACTCGACGTCCCTGTCGTTCTGCTCGACGAGCAGGGTGTAGACGTCCTCGGCGTCCTCGTAGCGCTGCGCGGCCAGGTAGGCGGCGCCGAGGTTCGCGCGCGCCTCCACGCTGTTGGGGTTGAGCTGCACCGCCCGCTCGAAGCTCGTGACGGCGGCGGCGTAGTCGCCCCGCTGGTACGCGGCGAGGCCGGCCCACATGTGGGCGGCCGGGTCGGACGGGCGGGCCTGCAGCACCGCGCGGAACTCCTCGGTGGCGGCGGCGAAGTCGCCCAGGCGGTAGTGGGCGCGCCCGGCGATGAAGCGGGCGGTGGCGGCCTGCGCGGCGTCATCGAGGCCGGCGACGGCGCGCTGCGCGTAGCCGAGGGCCTCCTCGGGCTGCGCGAGCTGGTCGTGCGCGGTGGCGAGGGCGAGGGCGACCCGAGGCTGATCGGCGCCGCCCTGCTGCTCGGCGCGGTCCAGCGCCTCGAGGGCCTGCCGCGGCTGGCCGCTCTCGAGGTAGGTGACGCCCAGGTTGTACTGCGCCTCCCACGAGGCCGGGTCGGCCTCGGCGGCGAGCCTGTACGACTCGGCGGCGTCGGCCTCGCGGCCCAGGCTGCGCTGCAGCGTGCCCAGCTTGATCAGCGTGCTGGCCTCGGCGGCCTTGTCGCCGGCGGCGCGGGCCTTCTCCAGCGCCCGCTCGAGCGACCACATGGCGTAGTCGATCTGCCCCTGCGCCACGTAGATGTCGGCGATCAGGGCGCTGACGCGGTAGTCGCCGCTGCGGGACTCGAGCTCGGTCAGCTCGGGCAGGGCGTCGAGGCCCTGGCCGGCGTTGTAGAGGGCCTGACCGCGGCGCAGCACGTAGTCGGCGTTGCCGGGGTCGAGCTCGAGGGCGTCGGCGTAGGCGTCGGCGGCGTCGGCGTACCGGCCCGCGAGCTCGAGCTGGCCCGCCAGGGCGATGTGGGCGCCGATGCGGTCGGCCGTCGTGGCCTCTGGGTCGGCCTGGGCCAGCGCCTCCCTGAACGAGGCGGCCGCGTCCTCGGGCCGGCGCAGGCGCGCGAGCGTGACGCCCCGGTTGAAGTGCCCGTCGAACCTGTCGGGGTGCAGGCGCGTGACCTCGGAGAACTCGAAGAGCGCGGCCTGGTAGTCGCCGCGGGCGAACTCGGCGAGGCCCAGGCCGTAGTGAGCGTCGCCGACGCGGTAGTCGAGGGCGATGGCCTCGAGGAACGCGTCCTTGGCCTCGTCGTACTGGCCCTCCTGGTAGAGGGCGTTGCCCAGCGCCACCCACGCCACGACGCTGTCGGGGTTGGCCTGAACCTCGGCGCGCAGCCGAGCGACGTCAGACTGCGCGGCGGCGGTACCGAGCGTCAGCGTGGCCGCCGCGACCGCTAGCGCCACTACCGCGGTCCGCCTGCACTTGCCGATGAACATGCCTACCTCCAGAACGTTAAGCGCGTGAGCGCCGGGTGAGAAGGTCCGAGTCTCGGCGGCGAGTCTATCCGAAGGCACCTGCGCCGCCCTGTGAAATCCGGCACGGTACCGGACGGCCGATATGCCCGTCGGTGACGGCGTAAACGGCCCTCGGACGCCAGGCGTCAGGCGGCTCCGGCGCCCCTCAAGGCCAGCTGCCCGCAGGCGCCGCCGGCGTCGCGCCCGCGGCTGAACCGCACCGACACCGACACGCCCCGCTCGCTGAGGACGGCCCGGAACGACGCGGTCCGCCGGCGGGACGACTGCGCGAAGCCCGAGCCCGTCCACGGGTTGAAGGGGATGAGGTTCACGTGCGCGCCCACCTCCCGCGCGATCGCCGCGAGCCGCCGCGCCTTCGCGTCGGAGTCGTTGACGCCGGCCAGGAGCGTGTACTCGATCGTCACGCGCCTCCCCACCTTCTCCCGCCAGTGGCGCATGGCGTCGACGACCTCGTCCACGGGGTTCGCCAGCGCCGTCGGGATGATGCGCCGCCGCGTCTCGTCGTCCGGCGCGTGCAGGCTCACGGCCAGCACCAGCGGCAGGCCCTCGTCGGCGAGGCGGCGCATGCGCGAGGGCAGGCCGACGGTCGAGACCGTGATGCGCCGCGGCGACATGGCCAGGGCTCGCGGGTCGACGAGCGTCCTGACGGCGGCCAGCGCCTCGGCGTAGTTGAGGAGCGCCTCCCCCATCCCCATGAGCACGACGTTGCGCACGCTGCGCGGTTCGATGCCCTCGTGCCGCGCCACGGCGAGCACCTGCCCGACGATCTCCCCGCGGGTGAGGTTGCGCCCGAAGCCGAGCGCGCCCGTGGCGCAGAAGGCGCACCCCGCCGGGCAGCCGACCATCGAGGAGACGCAGACGGTGCGCCGGCCGGCGTACGGCATGTAGACGGCCTCGGTGCTCCTGCCGTCACGCAGCGTGAACAGGTACCTCACCGAGCCGTCGCGGGAGGGGAAGCGCCGCACGGCGGCGAACGGGTCGGCGACGTGCTCGGCGGCGAGCCACTCCCGCAGCGCCAGCGGCAGGCTGGTCATGGCCAGCGGGTCGGCCTCGGCGCGCACGTAGAGCCACTCGGCGAGCTGGGCGCGGCGGTAGGCGGGCTCCCCGGCCGGCAGCGGCAGCTCGGCGAGCGGCGCGTCGAGGAGGGTCGGCCGCGTCTCCCCCGCGGCCGGGGCGACGGGACCGCGCGGCGGGCGGCCGGCGGGCCCCTCCTCGGGGCGCGCCGCGTCAGCGGGTTCGTGGTCAGGGGTCTCTGTCATCGGGGTCTGCTCGCGGGAACGCAGCCGCGCCGGGCTATCATGCCGGCACAGCCATGATAGGCCGCGCGCCCAAGGTCATCGGCATGGTGTTGGCCGGCGGGAAGGGTTCCCGTCTGCACCCCTTGACCTGGAAGCGGACGAAGCCCGCGGTGCCGTTCGGCAGCAAGTACCGCATCATCGACTTCGCGCTGAACAACATGATCAACTCCCGCATCTACGGGATGTACGTGCTCACGCAGTTCAAGGCCCAGTCGCTGACCGAGCACATCCAGCGCAACTGGCGCTTCGGGGCGTTCCTCTCCGACCACTTCATCACGCTCGCGCCGGCGCAGATGTACCTCTACGAGGAGCTGGGCGCCGAGTGGTACCGGGGCACCGCCGACGCCATCTACCAGAACCTCCACCTGGTGGAGCGGTCCGGCGCCGACCTCGTGGCGATCTTCTCGGGCGACCACATCTACAAGATGGACATCTCCCACATGGTCGAGTACCACCTGGGCAACGACGCCGACGTCACGATCGCCGCCTACCCGACGCCCCTCGAGGAGGGGAGGCGGTTCGGCGTGCTGCAGGTCGACAAGGACTGGCGCGTCACCGAGTTCCTCGAGAAGCCGCAGGACCCGAAGCCGATCCCGGGACGCGAGACCCACTGCCTGGCCAGCATGGGGAACTACGTCTTCAGCGTGCCCACGCTCGTCGAGCTGCTGACGCGCGACGCCGGCCAGAAGTCCTCGGAGCACGACTTCGGCAAGGACGTGCTCCCGCGCGCCCTCGAGGACGGCAAGCGCCTGTTCGCCTACGACTTCGCGCGCAACCCGATCCCCGGCCAGGAGGGCCCGAACACCTACTGGCGCGACGTGGGGACCCTCGACAGCTACTGGGCCGCGAACATGGACCTCGTGAAGGTCGAGCCCGAGTTCGACCTCTACAACGAGGAGTGGCCGCTGCGCACGTCGGCCGAGTACTCGCCGCCGGCGAAGTTCGTGCACGAGGAGGACGGCCGCCGCGGCCAGGCGTTCAACTCGCTCGTCGCCGGAGGCGTGATCGTCTCGGGCAGCACGGTCAGGGAGTCGGTGCTGTTCAGGCGCGTGCGCGTGAACTCCTACGCCACCGTGGAGCGCAGCGTGCTGTTCGACAACGTCGAGGTGGGTCGGCACGCGGTCGTGCGCAACGCCATAGTCGACAAGAACGTCGTGGTGCCGCCCGGCACCCGCCTCGGGGTCGACCCGGCCGAGGACAGGGCCCGCGGCCTGACCGTCCTGCCGAGCGGCCTCGTCACCGTCCCCAAGGGGTACGTCTTCGCCTAGCCGGCGCCGTGAGCGCGGCGCGGCGCCGGCGCTCGTCTGGGACCGAGCCGCGCCGGGGCGCCCCTTCGTAGGCCATCGATCAACCCGCTCTGCACGCGCTATACAACGCCCTTTCATGTCTTGGTGGTACCCTGCGAGTCACTCTACGCGCGGGCAGAGGAGCCTCGCCCGTGCCCGCCCCGGCTCGTTCCCCGGCCGGGAAGCCGGAGGCTTGCTCTTGAAGCGATCATTCAACCCCTGGTTGCTCGTGATGCTGCTCATCCTCGGCATCTTCGTGTTCAACCAGTTCAACGCGGGCGGCAGCAGCCGCGAGATCACCTTCTCGACGTTCTCGGAGCTCCTCGCCGAGGGTCGGGTCGCGTCGGTCGCCATCGACCGCAACACCGGCAACATCACCGGCGAGCTCAACGCCGAGACCCAGGTCACGATCGGCGGTCAGCCGCAGGCGATACGCACGTTCCGCACCACGGTGATCCTCACCGACACCCTGCTGCAGGACCTGCGCGCCAACGTGCCCGAGGTCGTGATCAGGAACCCGCCGCAGTGGATCGGCATCCTCGTGGGCTCGATCCTGCCCATCGCCATCCTCATCGGGTTCTTCTGGTTCATCTTCATGCGCGCCCAGGGCGGGCCGAACCAGGTCATGCAGTTCGGTCAGTCCCGCGCCAAGACGTTCGGGCGCGAGAACAAGGTCTCGACGACCTTCAACGACGTCGCCGGCCACAAGGAGGCGAAGCAGGAGCTCGTCGAGGTCGTCGACTTCCTGAAGAACCCGCAGAAGTACCTGCGCATCGGCGCCGAGATCCCCAAGGGCGTCCTGCTCGTCGGCCCTCCCGGCACGGGCAAGACGCTCCTGGCCCGCGCCGTCGCCGGCGAGGCCGGCGTGCCGTTCCTCACCGTGAGCGCGTCGGAGTTCATGGAGATGTTCGTGGGCGTGGGCGCCAGCCGCGTGCGCAGCCTCTTCGAGGAGGCGCGCAAGGCCGCCCCGGCGATCATCTTCATCGACGAGCTCGACTCCATCGGCCGCCGGCGCGGCGCCGGCATCGGCGGCGGCCACGACGAGCGCGAGCAGACCCTCAACCAGATCCTCTCGGAGATGGACGGCTTCGAGAAGGACACGTCCGTCATCATCATCGCGGCCACGAACAGGCCCGACATCCTCGACCCCGCTCTGCTCCGCCCCGGCCGCTTCGACAGGCAGGTCACGATCGGCCTGCCCACGCAGCGCGAGCGCGAGGAGATCCTCAAGGTCCACGTGCGCAACAAGCCGGTCGCCGAGGACGTCAGCCTCAAGCGGCTGGCCGAGGCCACGCCGATGTTCTCCGGCGCCGACCTCGAGAACCTCACGAACGAGGCCGCGCTCATCGCCGCGCGCGCGAACAAGCAGGTCATCAGCTGGCAGGACTTCAACGAGGCCCTCGACCGCATCACGCTCGGCCTGCGGCGCGGCAGCCTGGTGCCTTCCGAGGAGGAGCGCAGGATCCTCGCCTACCACGAGGCCGGCCACGCCGTGGCCTACGCGGCCAAGCCGGTCCTCGGCGAGATCCGCAAGGTCACGATCATGCCGCGCGGCGCGGCCGGCGGCTTCATGGCGCCCCTCGCCAAGGAGGAGATGTTCTACGACATCGACCGCTACCGCTCGCAGCTCGTCGTGGCCTTCGCCGGGCGGGTCGCCGAGAAGCGGCTGACGGGCACGATCTCCTCCGGCGCCAGCAACGACCTGAAGCAGGCGACGGACCTGGCGAAGCTGATGGTCCTCGACATGGGCATGGGCACGGACGAGTACGTCGCCTGGGGCTCCGACCAGGGGCCCGTGTTCCTCGGCGGCGAGATCACCCGCCGCAAGGACTTCAGCGAGGAGACCGCCCGCGAGCTCGAGGAGCAGGTGCAGACGATCCTCGCCGCCGCCTACGAGGAGACGGGCAGGCTCATCGAGGAGAACTGGAACGCGGTCGAGGCCGTCGCGCAGGCGCTGCTGAAGCGCGAGACCATCGACGGCAAGCTCGTCCACAAGGCCTTCGCCATGGCCAAGGCCGGCACGCCGGTCGAGGAGATCGTCGACTGGGTCGTCGACGCCTCCATCGAGGCCGAGCGCCGGCTCCAGGAGGCCGAGGACCGCGAGCGCCGCGCGGCCGAGGAGGAGCGCGCTCGCCGCAGCGCCGAGCAGGGACGAGGCGTCACCGGCCCTGGACTCGAGCCCAGGCCCGCGCGCGAGCCGGGGGCATGAGCTAGCGTTACCCTGAGACCAAACCGCTGAGAGGTCCTTCGTGCCGCTTCTCGACGGCAAGTACGAGGTGGTCGGCCAGAGGCAGCTCGGGGTCGGCCGCACGCACATCGACGCGATCGCTCCGGACGGCACGCCCGTGCGGGTGGAGTGGTTCGACCTGCCCGCCGGCGAGGAGGCCGCCTTCGAGCGCTACCGCCGCCTGCTCAAGCGCCTCAAGCGCGACGGACGCGCCGCCGTCCACGACGTGATCTCGCGGCCGGGCGCGCGCTACGTCGCCTGGCTCAAGCCCGAGCAGGGCCTGCCGCGGGCCGACGACCCCGAGCTGCTCGGGGTCCTGGCCGAGAACGGCTACCCGGCCGCCGCGGCCGACATACGCGGGCGCGGCGGCAGGAGGCTGCTCTACGGCCTCGGCTTCGACGGCAGCGCCGCCGCCGTCGAGGAGGCGCCGCCGCCGCGCCCGCGGCCGTTGCGGGCGGGGGCCCGCGTGCAGGCGCTGGAGAAGGCGTCGCCCGTGGCGCTCTCCTGGGCCCTGTGCGGCGTGCTCCTCCTGGCGACCGCCCTGCTCTCCTACGGCGCCTTCCAGCGCCGCGTCGTCGACTCCGCCGTCACCGTCCCCGACGTGCTGGGCACCGACGTGCGGGCGGCCGTCGAGAGGCTCTCCGGGCTCGGCCTCGCGGTCGAGGTCGCCGCCGTCCCCTCGGAGGCGGAGCCGGGCAGCGTCGTCGACGTGGACCCCTCCGTGGGCGCCGAGCTGCGGCCGGGCCGTACCGTCCGCCTGGGCTACGCGCTCGCTCCCGGGCTCGTCGAGAGGACCACCGTGCCCGCCCTGATCGGCCTCGACTACCCAGACGAGGTGCGCGCCGCGCTGCGCGACGCCGGGCTGGAGCTGGGCGAGGCGTCGCGCGTGCCGGCCTCCGCGCCCGACGGCGTCGTGCTGGCGCAGTCGGTGGGCGAGGGCTCCCCGTTGGGCGCCGGACAGACCGTCGACGTGCTCGTCTCGGCGGGTCCGGCGCCGGCGATGACGTTCCTGCCCGACCTCGTCGGCCTCGCCGTCGAGGACGCCCGCGCCCTCGCCGCCGTCGCCGGCATCGACCCGGGGCGGGTCGTCGTCGACGAGGTCACGAGCGCGAGCGGGTTCCCCGGCGAGGTGCTCTCGCAGGCGCCCTCGCCGCATCGGCCCGTGCCCGTGCAGGACACGACGCTGAGGCTCGTCGTCCAGGCCGGGGCGCCGCCCAGCGCCGCCGACGGCGCCCCCGACCTCGTGGGCATGACCCGCGCCCGCGCCGAGGAGGTCGCCGCCGCCGCCGGCTGGCAGGTGGAGCTGCGGCGCGTGGCCTCGCGCGCGCTGCCCGCCGGCACCGTGATCGCCCAGTCCCCGCCGCCGCTGGCCGCCGCCGAGGAGCGCTCGCTGCTGCTCGTCGTGAACGTGCACCCCGTGGCGCTGCGCGACCCGGGCGTGCGCGCCGCGGTGCGCGAGCCCCAGCCGCGCGGCTTCGACTACGCCTGGACGATCCTCCCGGGCATCGGGACCACCACGGCGCAGGTGTACGTGACGACGCTCGAGGGCCAGCGCACGCTGGTGGCGACGCGGCGCGTCACCGGCGGCGAGGTCCTGAGGGGCACGTACAGGACGACGGAACCGGGCCCGCTGACGTTCGAGCTCTTCCTCGGCGGCGTGCCGTACGGGGACCCGCTGCTCGTGCCCTGAGCGGTTATAGTGGCCGCCGGCAATGTTGGCGCGCGCCGATGGTCGGCGCCGGGGCCCGGGCGTCAGGTTCCGCGGCGGCGCGCCTCGGTCCCCCCGCCGACAACAGGAGCGCAGTGATAAGCACCGTACGCGACCTCGCCCCGTACCTGAAGAAGCACCGCGTCCGCATCGGCCTCGGGGTCGCGCTGGTCGTGGTCAACGGCTTCCTCTCGACGTTCGCCCCGCTGATACCGGGCCGCGTCATCGACGGCCTGCGCGCCGGCGGCCTGACGATGCCCTCCCTCCTGCGCGAGGTCGGGCTGCTGGTGCTCGTCACCCTCACGGCCGCGGCCTCGATGATGATGGTCAGGCGCCTGATCCTCGGCGCGAGCTGGGAGGCGCAGTTCGACATCAGGCACGACATCTTCAGGCACTTCACCAGGCTCGACGGCAACTACTACGACAACACCCGCGTCGGCGACCTCATGGCGCGCCTCACCGCCGACCTCAACGCCGTCCGCATGCTCGTCGGCGTCGCCGTCATGCAGGGCCTCAACACGACCCTGCTCCTCGGCTTCACGCTCTACCGGATGTTCTCGCTGTCCACGACGCTGACGCTGCTGACGCTCACCGTCGTCCCGTTCATCACGATCACCTTCTACGTGCTGCTGCGCATCATCCACCGGCGCTACCAGCTCGTCCAGGAGCAGTTCTCCGACATCGCGGCGATGGCCCAGGAGAACTTCAGCGGCATACGCGTCGTGAAGGGATTCGGCATCGAGGACCGCGAGACGAGGCGGTTCAAGGACCTCAACGACGAGTTCGTGCGCCGCAACCTCTGGCTCACGCGCGTCGACGGGCCGCTGTTCCCCCTCACCGAGTTCCTGTTCGGCCTCACGGTCTCGCTGCTGCTGCTCGTGGGCGGCAGGCTCGTGCTCGGGCTGGGCAGCGAGCTGACGATCGGGCAGTTCTCCAGCTTCGTCTTCCTCTTCGAGGGCATCCAGTGGCCGCTGATCGCGCTCGGGTGGATCGGCAACATCGTCCAGCGCGGCACGACGTCGTGGGGACGCCTGCGCGAGATCCTCGACGCCAAGCCGCGCGTGACCGACACCGAGCTGACCGACTACTCGCTCACCTCGATACGCGGGCGCATCGAGCTGCGGGACGTGTCGGTGGCGTTCGACGGCGTCAGGGCGCTCGACCACGTGAGCCTGGTGGTCGAGCCGGGCGAGACCGTCGGCCTCACCGGCCGGACCGGGTCGGGCAAGACGCTGATCGCGCGCCTCATCGCGCGCCTCGACGACCCCGACTCCGGCGAGGTGCTGATCGACGGGGTCGACGTGCGCCGCTACCCGATCGAGGTGCTGCGCCGCTACATCGGCCTGGTGCCGCAGGAGCCGTTCCTGTTCTCCGACACGATCGCCGAGAACATCGCCTACGGGGTGCCGGAGGCGCCGAAGGAGGAGCTGATGGCGCGCGTGAGACGGGCCGCCGAGCTGGCGCAGCTCGCCGGCGACGTCGAGGACTTCCCCGACGGGTACGAGACGCGGCTGGGCGAGCGCGGCGTGACGCTCTCCGGCGGCCAGCGCCAGCGCACGGCCATCGCCAGGGCGATCATGAAGGACGCGCCGGTGATGATCTTCGACGACTCGCTCTCGGCCGTGGACACCCAGACCGAGGCCGCGATCCTCGAGGGCTTGGAGGAGGTGAACGCCGGGCGGACGACCATCATCGTCGCGCACCGCGTCAGCGCCCTGAAGCAGTGCGACCGCATCTACGTGCTCGAGGCCGGCCGGGTCGTCGAGCAGGGCACGCACGAGGAGCTCGTCGCGCAGGGCGGCTGGTACGCCGAGATCGACAGGCGCCAGCAGCTCGAGGAAGACCTGGAGGCGGCGTGAGGACCTGGCGAGGCGACGGGCGCTTGGGCGCCCGCGACACCGCTCGGGGAGCGGCGGCATGAGCGCGCTCGACGAGCCCTTGGCGGGCGCCGAGGCGACGCCCGCCGTGAACGAGCGCCCCAAGCGCCTGACCGACATGGACCTGCCCGACTACTCGGTCGAGCGGGCCAAGGCCGAGCGCCGCGAGAACCGCAAGGCCGCGCGCCGGCGTCTCAAGCGCGACAGCGTCCTCGACGAGGAGGGCGAGGCCCTGGTCAGGGACTACGACCAGGGCATGATGCTGCGGCTCCTGAGGTACCTGAGGCCCTACAAGGCGCAGTTCGCGCTCGGCGTGGGGCTGCTGCTCCTCTACAGCGTACTGGTCCCGGCCTTCCCCGCCCTCATCGCCCTGGCCGTCGACCGCTACGTGGTGGCCGCGCAGGAGCCGTTCGCCTCGCTCTCGATCGACGAGCGTCTGCGCGGTCTGTGGTGGGTCGTCCTCGCCTACCTCGGCCTCAGGCTCGTGAACTTCGGGCTGCGCTACGGCTACACCTACGCCGTCGCCTGGCTCGGCCAGCGCATCGTCTACGACATCCGCAGCCAGATCTTCGCGAAGATCCAGAGGCTGCACATGGGCTTCTTCGACCGCACGCCGGTGGGGCGCCTCATCACCCGCATCACCGGCGACGTCGACGCGATCCAGCAGATGATGACCGACGGCCTCGTCGGGCTTGTCGCCGACGTGGGCATGATCGCGTTCCTGACCGTCTACATGTTCAGCATCAACTGGCGCCTGGCGCTCATCACGCTGGCCGTGATGCCGGTGCTGTTCGTCGCCCTCAACTTCATCAGGCTGCAGCAGCGCACCGCCTACCGGGCCGTGCGCCTGCGCACGTCGATCTCCAACGCCTACCTCGCCGAGAACCTGTCCGGCATGAAGACCGTGCAGCTCTTCAACAGGGAGCAGCGCAACGCCAGGCGCTACGACGAGCTGAACCTCGACCTCCTCGACGCGAACATCGAGCAGGTGCGGTGGTTCAGCCTCTTCCACCCCACGGTCCAGCTCACCTCGGCCATCGCCACCGGCCTGATCCTCTTCTACGCCGGCTCGAGGCTCATCGGCGACCCGTTCACCGACGTCGTGACGATCGGCATGCTCGTCGCGTACATCCAGTACTCGCAGATGTTCTTCCGGCCGCTGCAGGAGCTCTCCGACAAGTTCAACATCCTGCAGGCCGCCATGGCCTCTTCCGAGCGCATCTTCCAGCTCCTCGACACGCCCGAGAAGGTCGTGAACAAGGACGCCGTGGCGGCGTTCGACGACGGCTTCCGCGGCCAGGTCGAGTTCCGCGACGTCTGGTTCGCCTACGACGACGAGGAGTGGGTGCTGCGGGGCGTCGACTTCACGATCGAGCCGGGCGAGTCGGTGGCGTTCGTGGGGCACACCGGCGCCGGCAAGACGACGATCATCAGCCTCGTGAGCCGCTTCTACGACGTGCAGCGCGGGGCGGTGCTCATCGACGGCGTCGACGTGCGCGACTACGACCAGGTCGAGCTGCGCCGCCACGTGGGCATCGTGCTGCAGGACCCGTTCCTGTTCTCCGGGACGATCCGCAGCAACATCACGCTGGGCGACGACTCGATCCCGCTGGAGCGCGTGATCGAGGCGGCCAAGTTCGTCAACGCCCACGACTTCATCGCGCGCCTACCCGACGGCTACGACACGGTCGTGCGCGAGCGCGGCGCCGGCTTCTCCACCGGCCAGAAGCAGCTCATCGCCTTCGCCCGCGCCCTCGTCCAGAACCCGGACATCCTCCTGGTGCTCGACGAGGCCACGGCGAACGTCGACACCGAGACCGAGGAGCTCATCCAGGACGCGCTCGAGAAGCTGATGCAGGGGCGGACGAGCATCATCATCGCCCACCGCCTGTCGACGATACAGAACGTCGACAGGATCATGGTCATGCGCAAGGGCAAGATCATCGAACAGGGCGACCACTTCGAGCTGCTGAGGAACGAGGACGGGTACTACAGGAAGCTCTACGAGCTGCAGTACCAGGAGCGCGAGGCCGCGGCGGGTTGAGCGCGGGCGGCCGGGCGGTCCCGCGCCCATGACGCACAAGCGGAGCGGGTGCCGGTCGCGCGACCGGCACCCGCTCCACCGCGTCGGGGACCGGCTACTGCTCCAGCACGACGACGCGGTAGTAGAAGGGCTCCTCCTGCCCCGGCTCGAGCGGGACCAGGAGCGTCCACCGCACGGCGCGGTACTCGGTGGGCTCGGCGACCCTGCGCTCGTCGCCCTCGCCCACGAGGATCGGCGGGGACCCGAAGTTCTCGCCGTCGACCGAGAACTCCGTGAGGACCCGCTCCGAGCTGGGCGTGGCCGAGCGCGGCACGAACTCGAAGCCGTCCATGATGGGCCCGGTGATCGTCACGCGGCCGGCGGGCAGCGTGGTCTCGCCCGTGTTCGTCGCGAAGATGCGGTACTCGATCACCTGGCCGGGGATGGCCTCGGTCGCGGCCGTGAACCGCTCCTCCTGGGTCCCGTCGTCGGTCGTGACCAGGCTGACGATGTAGATCTCCGTGCGGAGCTGGATGGGGTTGGACTGGCCCTGCTGCGCGAAGGCCGCGGTGGCGAGCAGCGCGAGCAGGAGCGCCGAGAGGCGTCGTCGGGTCGTCATCGGCGGTAAGCTACCAGCGCCACATGGGCCTGACTTGAGTAGATGAGGAACGTTCCTCATGGAGCGCTCACGTTCTCTCCTCGCAGGTGGTCGGCCAGCGCCACGTAGTCGCCGGCGCCCTTCACGCCGGCCTGGGCCGCGGCCGCGAAGGCGGCCAGCGCGGCCTCGAAGTCCTGCGCCACGCCCGTCCCGTGGAAGTAGAGCTGCCCCAGCCGGTACAGGGCCGGCCCGTGACCGGCGGCGGCCGCGCGCCGCACCCAGGACGCCCCCGTCGCCTCGTCCGGCGGCACGCCTAGGCCCCCCAGGTACAGCTCCCCGAGGGCGAGCTGGGCCTCCGGCAGGCCGGCCGCGGCCGCGGCCCCGTAGCGCTGCGCGGCCTCCCGGTAGCTCCACTCGCGTCCGAGGCCGTGCTGGGCCAGGTAGCCGAGCATGAACTGCGCGCGCGCCGAGCCGGCGTCGGCCGCCCTCTCCCAGGTGCGTCGCGCCGCCGCGAAGTCGCCGACGCGGTAGGCGGCGAGGCCGTCCTCGTAGCTCGGCGCGGCGCCGGAGCGGGCCCCGTAGACGAGCTGGAGCGCGACGAACACCACCACCGCCGCGACCAGCGCCACCACCAGGACGGCTCGCAGCGGCCGGCGCTCGCCGCGGGCCTCCCAGAGGCCGGGCCGGAACGCGGCCCCACGCTCCGCCGGCGGCAGGGGCCACTCGTCGATGGTCTGGCGGACGGCGACGGGCAGGTCCCCGCCCGCCTCGTGGCCGCGCCAGCCGGGCTCGGGTCGCGCCTCGTCGCGGTCGCGCTCGCCCGGCGCGGCGACCTCGACGACCGTGACGTCGTCGGCGGTCTCCGGCCGCCGCGCCGGCAGGCCCGCCTCGCGCCAGGGGTCGAGGCCGTTCCAGGGGTCGTCGAGGTCCCAGCCGTCCATCTCCGGGACGGGCGTGACGGGACCGTAGGCGTGGACGCGGACGCCGCCGCGCCCCTCGGCCGGCTCCACGGATCCCGTCTCGCGCCCTGGAGCGGCCTCTTCGGGCCGCACCTCGTGCGACGCGTCGTCGTCCGGCCCCTCCGGTCGCTGCTGCGGACGGGGCGCCACCGGCTCGTCCGCCGCGGTCGGCCCCTCGGGCGGCGCCGTCGGCGCCGGCGCGGCGGGGCCCGTCATGTCCGGCATGTGCACCGGCGCCACGCCCCACTCGGTCTGGTACGCGGCGGCGTCGTAGATGGCCACGGGGACGCCCGCCTCCTGGAACACGGCGGCGATGGCGTCGGCCTTCGCGGCCAGCACGGGCTTCGTCACGGGGCCGACGCGGTCCTTGAGCAGCGTCACGACGCGCGACACCTCGAGGCCGAGGCGACGCGCGATCTCCTGCGACGCCGACGCCACCTTCGAGGCCGGCACGGGCTTCGTCAGCTCGACGACGTAGCGGCGCTCGCTCACTCCCCCTGACCTTTCGCGTGCATCCTACCCTCAGCCCCCGGCGCCGGTCGCTCTGCTACCATGTCTCGAACATGAAGCTCATCCTCGCCATCGTGCAGGATGCCGACGCCGGCCGCCTGCAAGAGGTTCTCAGGGAGCGCGGGTTCCAGTCCACGAAGCTGGCCTCCACGGGCGGGTTCCTGCGGGAGGGGAACACGACCGTGCTCATCGGTGTCGAGGACCACAAGGTCGAGGACGTGAAGGCCATCCTGCACGCCACCTGCCGCGAGCGGACGAAGGTCGTCACGGCGGGCTCCCCCATCCACGCCCTCGAGGGCGTGTTCGCCAGCCAGCCGATGGAGGTCCCCGTCGGGGGCGCCATCGTCTTCGTCATCAACACCGAGGAGTTCGTCAGGCTCTGACGGCGCCGCGGAGGCGTCAGGCGTCCCGCGGTCCGGCGTGGGCGGGCTCCGGCCCCTCGGCTGCCTGCTCGGCCTCGTCCGCGACGGCCTTCACCTCCTCGAGGATCTCCTGCACCGCCGGGCTGGCCTTGGGCTTGAGGGCCGCCTGGTCGAGGTCGTGCAGCTCGCGCGCCCGCAGGGAGATGAGCAGGGCGGCGGCGCCGAACGCCAGGCCCACGCCGAAGAGGGCGGGGAGCCCGACGAGGATCGCCAGCGCGCCGGCGGCGACCGGCGCCAGGCTGGGCAGCGCGAGCACCGAGTTCACGAGGCCGATGTAGAGCGCTCGCTCGTTCGCCGGCGCGATCGCGTAGAGCAGGTTCCACGCCGCCGTGCCGATGCCGGCGTTGCCGACGGCCGAGAAGAGGAACACCAGCGCGAACCAGCGGTGGTCGCGCACGAGCAGCGCGAGGACGAGGGCCAGCAGCACGGCGCCGTAACCGACCCGCAGGACGAGCAGGTTGCGCCCGCTGTTGGCGGGGAGGCGGAACGCGAAGTTCGCGACGATCGCGGCGGCCGTCGCCGTGATCACGTAGGTGCCGAGGGCCGCGTCGGGCGCGCCGATGTTCAGCGCGTGGATGCCGTAGAACGGCTCGGCCAGCAGGGCGAGGAGGCCCAGGAAGCGCATGGAGAGGAACCGCCGCAGCACCTTGTCTGTGCGCACGAGCCCCGGGACGTAGCGGAGCATCCCGAGGAGAGGCCGCCGCATGCCCGGCTCCCCGGCGGGCTCGCGGATGAAGCTGAACGAGGCGTTGCCGATCGAGGCGAGGATCGTCCCGCACAGGAACAGGTAGCCGAAGCTGCGCGGGAAGGGGATGTCGGACTCGAGGACCGCCCTGACCACGTAGCCCGAGCCCAGCGCCAGCACGCCGCCGATGACGTTGCGCGCCGCCCAGAAGGTCCCGAGGCGCCCGTGGGGCACGACCTTGGCCGTGACGTCGGCGAACGGCACGCCGCCGATGCCTCCGGCCGTGGCGTTGATCGCCACCATCGCGACCACCACGCCGGCGACCAGCCCCGGCGACAGGCCGCTGCCGAACAGGACCACCAGCGACATCGCCAGGAACGCGAGGTTCCGCGTCGTCGAGGTGATCCGGTAGTAGGGCAGCTTGTGCGCCTCGTGGGACAGGCGGTTGGCCACGACGAGCTGCGGCAGGAAGTAGAGCGCGACGCGCATCGCCGGGATCAGGCCGATCACCAC
>DASVDQ010000137.1 GCA_036381035.1 Trueperaceae bacterium
TGGCCCGACTGCGGTGGGCAGATCAGCCCGTCGCAGCACTGGCGGCGCATAGTCCCCGCGCGAGCGGGGGTGTCCCAACGCGAAACCGCCCCGACCCTCCCACGGAGGGCGGGGCGGTTTTGCCGTGCCGGGCCGCTACACTGCGGGTTGTCCGCTACCCGGGCACTTCTGCCGTTCACCAGGCGGCTGGTGAGGAGGAGTCGGGGCGCCCTCGGGGACTGAGGTGCGCGCCCCGCACTCCGGACACTTGGCCATCAGATCAGATCTCCTTTCGTTGCTGAAACTCTCCTTCCTGGGTGGGCTTGGCACCGGCGGACAGTGTGTGCAGGAACAGGCCGTAATTGACATGGCCGCTGTAGTACTGGATCTCCAGGCCGTACGGGCGCGGCCCGTCCTCGCCGTTCTGCGCCGCTTTGCCGGCGACGCTCTTGATCTCCGGGTTCGCGGCGTTGGTGATGAGCGCGACCAGGTGGGCCTCAACCTGCCGCATCGGCAGCCGTCCCGAGGTCGGCAGGTCCGGCACCTCCACCGGCTCGGGCGCCGGGCCGGTCACCGGCTCCTCGGGGATGCTGTGGTCGTCGCCCGCGCCGCCGCTGGCGCGGATCCATTGCACGTAGACCTGCGCGCCGGCCTGAAACTGGACCGCTGTCCCGCACGGTTTGTGGTGGATGCCGACCGCGTTGAACGGCGCGACCTTGGCGATCGCCGGCGATCCGGCCAGCACGTCACGCACCCACGGCTCCCATCTGGCCAGTCTCATGACTGCTCCCTCTCCTCATCTCATGCCGGGCGTGGTCACGGTATCGCCGTTGGTGCTGGATCTGTGCGGTGGCGGGACGGGTGCCGCGCTCCTTAACCCGCCCCGCCGCCTGGCGCCGCACCCCTGCGGGCAACTGGCCCCCCGGCGCGGTCCCCACCAGGGGTGCGGCGGTCTGGTTCCGCGGCCCCGGGGCGAGGGGTCGTCGGCGCGCCCCTGGGGCCGCGGGGTCTACACGGCACGGCCGCTCAGCACGGCCGCCCTCATCACGACCCCCGGCGCGGTTGCTGGCCGGGCGGGTGCTGCCATCCCTGCGGCGGCTGCTGCGGTTGTGGCGGTGTGGGTGGGTATAGGCGGCCGATGAGCTGTCCGACATGGCCG
>DASVDQ010000138.1 GCA_036381035.1 Trueperaceae bacterium
AGGTGATCAGATGCCAGAATCTGCGGAAACTTGGCACCATTCCCGCAAAGGACCGAAAAAGCCTGACAGTACGGTGGATGGGTACGCCCCTCCCGCCAGCCCGACACCATGGCCAACGGGAGGGGCGAGGGGAGAAATTACCCCGCCTTATTCGCCAGGTCCATAGACGCGTCGCAGTGGGTATAGAAAAGCCCATGGCGCATCTGCTTGCTGCGCACTAAGATGGAGGTGCGACCCATTCACCTTCACACGCAGCCGGCAAACACGCCATGGGTGAACTCCAAGCTACACTCTTTCCGCTGTATTTCAACCGCTCCGTCCACGTCGAGGCCCGGCCCGAGCGTCTGAGCGCGGACGGCGGCGCCTTGCTGGTGCGCGAGCTGAGCGAGCGGCTCGGACTGCCGCGCTTGGTCCGGGAGCATCTCGAGGACGCCCGCAATCCAGAGCTCATCTCCCACCCCTTCCTCGACCTGCTGCGCACCTGGTTGCTCCTGCTCGTCCAGGGCTACGAGGACCAGAACGATGTCACGCTGCTGCGCGACGACCCGGTCCTGCGTCTGGCCGTCTCCACGCGGCGCGGCCAGAGCCCGCTTCGGCCCGGGCGAGGCCGCACGCCCGATGGTCTCTGTTCCCAGTCGACGCTCTCGCGCCTGCTCTACGCGCTCGGCGAGGAGACGAACGCCGCCGGGCTCGAGCAGATCCTCCGGCGGATCGTCGTCCCCTTCCTGGCCCCCGATCGCAAGGAAGCGACCCTCGATCTCGACTCCGTCCCCCACGAGGTCCACGGCCACCAGCCCGGCAGCGCCTACAACGCCCACTACCACGCCCGCTGCTTTCACCCGCTCGTCGCCAGCCTCGACGGACGCTACTTCCTGGGTGGCCGTCTCCGGCCCGGAGGCGCGCACACGGCCGCGGGCGGACTCGACTTTGCGTTGCCCATCCTGCGCTGGCTGCGCTCCTTCGTGCCCCGCGTCTGGCTGCGCGCGGATGCCGGCTTCCCCGCGCCCGCCTTCCTGAGCACCCTCGAGGCCGAAGGCATTCCCTACGTCTGCCGCATCCGCTCGAACGCGGCCCTCGAGCGCCTGGCCGCCCCCTACCTGAAGCGTCCGCCCGGCCGCCCACCCGCCGAAGGCCGCATCTGGTTCCACGAGCTCTCCTACCGGGCCGGCAAGTGGAGCCGGGCACGTCGTGTCGTGCTCGTTCTCCTCGAGCGACCCGACGAGCAGCAGCACCTCTTTCTCGACCACTTCTTCCTGCTCACCAGCGAGCCGGCCGACGTCGAGAGCGCCGAATCGCTGCTGGAGCGCTACCGCCGGCGCGGCAGTGCCGAGAGCGATTTCGGCGCCTTCAAGACCGCACTCGGCCCCACGCTCTCCTCCTCGCCGCGTCCCAAGTCCCACTACCGCGAACGGGCGATTCGCCGCGACTACGACGAGCCGGACACCTTCGCCGCCAATCAGGCCAAACTCCTGCTCGCGCTCCTGGCCGCGAACCTCATGGCCGCCGGCGCCGACCTGCTCAGCCGGGACGAGAGGCGGCGCATGAGCCGTCAGCGCTTCCGCGCGCTCGTCCTCAGGTCCGCGGCTCGCGTGCTGCTGGCCGGCCGCTACGTCAGGGTCGTCATCGAGGCTTCGCGCGCGCATCTTTGGCAGCGCTTGCACGCCCGAATTGGCGAACTCCCGCCCGCGCGCGGCTCGCCCGCTCTCCAGGCCCTGCCCACTCCGGCATAGCACCTCCGGGCGGGGAGCTGAAACCCACACCCACCCTCCCACCCTCGGGGGGAAAGGGGGCCGTGTCGCCGCCGACGGTGCTGCGACCGCGACCTGGCGCGTGAACCGGTCACTCGGCAATTTCAGGAACTTCAGCACGCGCCCGTGAATAAGCCGAG
>DASVDQ010000139.1 GCA_036381035.1 Trueperaceae bacterium
CACGACCCATCGGATGGCGCTGGGCCAGGAGACGTCCGGCGACGCTCACGGGGGGTAGAGGATGAACGCGCGCCAGTGGAGCATGATGCGGATATACCCGGGGCTACCTGGAGTGCCGCCGGGCAGCGCGGTCACCGCGCGTACGTGTTGAGGGTCCTGCAGGACACGCTTGCCGCGCACGTCGATCGGCACCGTGGTCCGGCCCGCCGTGATGGGCGGGTCCGTGACGCCCGAGATGACGTCCGTCGCGGTGGCGTGGATCATCTCCCACCAGAGCCACTCTTGGCCCATGTAGCCGGGGGTGGTGCTCGCGACGGGGCTCATGACGCTGGGGCCCGTATGCACCCCCGCGAAGACGGGCCACGTGAGGTGTTCTTCGAGCTGGGCGTTCAGCGCTACTACGACCGTGATCCGGCCGAGCAGCCTCTCGACCGTCGATCCGGGCGGAGGCTGCGTGTCGAAGATGTACGCCTGTGAGACGTGGGGCGCGGCGCTGGCGTTGTAGACGTGCTGGCTCCACCACCAGTAGCCCTGACGAGCCATAGGTAGTGCCCTCGTGGGTAGACGGCGACGCTCGGGCCCCTACAGCGTAGTCGCACTGTCAAGACCGTAGGGAGGCAGGGGGAGGGGGCCCCCGGCGGGGCTCCCCCCCACTGGCCCCCGCAGTAACGTCGCGGACTTCTCGACCCAGCACGTCTAGCGGATCGGCATCTATATGCCGTCCGCTAGAGATATGGACATTACGCGGGCGTCCCCACCGTAATGGCGCGTGGCCAGCGCGCAGGCGGCCTGCCGGGTTGACTATCCGCAGAGGACTCTGGACCTTGCCCGTGCATTGAAAAGGCCCGTCGGCTGGCTGCCGACGGGCCCTTTCTATCACCCTCTACGCGCCATTCCTAGACCCACGCGCCGGGTGGTCGATTACCTCAGCTTGAATCGTGCATGGCGACAACAGGGTGATCATGTCGTCCCAGTTGTGCCGAGCGGCGCAGCATGCCATGTGGCCGACCGTCGCCACGTACTCCTGCATCGTGAGCGTCTGCGGGTGCGAGCAACCCGTGACGCGCACGTTCAGGTCTGCGGGGCTCCAGATCTTGCGCGTGCCGAGGTCGGGGGCGCCCGTGGTGTCGAGCTCACCGACCGTCATGTGGCCCCTGATGGTGGTGATGTCTCTCCAGGTCGCGACGGTGAAGTTGTACGTACGGAACATGCGTCCTCCCGTGGTGTGGAGTGGTCTGTCACCTGGACATCGGACGGGAGGACGCGAGCGTTACAGCCGGCCCCCGCCGATTCCACACCACGGGCAGCGACGGGGGCCGGGGCTGGGCCGGCTACAGGAGGCGCGTCTCTCGCTGCTCAACGAGCTTGTTCCGCCGGCGACGCTGGGTGTCGAGCACGTCCCCGACGTCGATCATGGTCACCTGCGTCGTGGTGAACCGCGCCGCGCCCGGGGACTCCGTGCGATGGAAGATCACCGGAACCAGGCCGCCCGTCGCGAGC
>DASVDQ010000140.1 GCA_036381035.1 Trueperaceae bacterium
CAGGCGGACGTCGAGCAGCTCGGCCATCGGCGGACGCAGGCCCTCGGCCAGGAACCGCCTCAGCTTCTCGATGCCCGTGAGGTGATGCCCCACGCGTTCGAACAGGCTCATGGGCGCCACTATCGCCCGCGACGCGGCCCGGCGCGACCGCCTGCGGGCGAGGCGCGAAACCGCGGGGCGCGGCGCAGCCGGGAGGCGGGTGCGCCGGACGAGGCGACGACCGCAGCGGCACACCCAGCGGCGCGGCGAGGTGCGCGGCACGGCGCTCGACCGGCGCGGCGGGGTGCGCCGCAACGCACGCCGCCGCCGCGGGCCGCGAGTTAGGCTTGGCCCCGATGAAGGCGCCGAGGGACAGCCAGGGACGCGCGCGGCGCGTCGCCACGCGGCTGGCGCTGGCGGCCCTGCTCGCCCTCGCGCCCCTGGCCCTGGCGCAGCGCGACGCGTTCGAGCAGATGCGCACGCTGCTGGCCACCGGCTACTACAACTCGGCGGCGCGGCTGAACGGGCCCGACCTCGTGGCCCAGTACCCGAACGAGGCCGAGGCTCACTACCTCTACGCCCGCGCTCTCTACCTCACCGGCGACTACGCGGGGGCGCGCTCGCAGCTCGACCGCGCCATCGAGCTGGCGAACGGCGACGACCCCGCCTACTCGCAGCTAGACGCGCTGCTCATGGCCGCCGAGGGCGACCCCGAGGGCGCGCTGCGGCTCCTCAAGAACGCGTTCCTCCGCACGCGCGACTACCAGTACGCCATGGACTGGGGCCGCGTGGCGTGGCAGGCGGCCGAGTACGACGAGGCCCTCGAGGCGTTCCGCATGGCGACGGAGACCGACGAGGGCATGCGCCAGCCCTGGCCGTACCTCGACGCGGGGCGGGTGCTCATGCTCACCGGCCGCATCGAGGAGGCCATCGCCCAGTTCAACATGGCCATCGAGGTCTACGAGCGCCACGACCCCGGCGTCACCGGACCCGGCTCTCCCGCCTACGTGGAGGCGTTCTTCCGCCTCGGCGAGGCCTACGAGGCGCTGGGCCAGCCCGAGCAGGCCGAGGTGAACTACCGCGCCGCCCGCACCGCCGACCCCAACTACATGCCGGCCGTGGCGGCCCTCGACAGGCTCTCGCGGACGTTCGAGTGAGCGCCGCCCACGGGCCGCGGCCGGAGCTCGCGATG
>DASVDQ010000141.1 GCA_036381035.1 Trueperaceae bacterium
TCCGCTGATCGGCGTGGTGCACGCCGCCGGGGTGCTGGCCGACGGCACGATCGGCTCCCTGGATGCCGAGGCGCTTCACAAGGTGATGGCGCCCAAGGTCGACGGCGCCCTTAACCTGCACGAGCTGACCGCGGAGCGCGAGCTCTCCTTCTTTGCCTTGTTCTCCTCCGCGGCCGCCGCTCTGGGCAACCCCGGCCAGGGCAACTACGCAGCCGCCAACGCCTTCATGGACGCCCTGGCCCACCACCGCCGCTCGGCAGGGCTGCCGGCGATCTCGATCGACTGGGGGGCGTGGGAACAGGCCGAGGGGATGGTCGCCGACACCGACGCCGCCCGCCTGGCGCGGATCGGCGTCAAGCTGCTCTCCGAAGAGGAGGGACTGGCGCTGTTGGACGTCGCCCTCGGCGCCCCCGAGGCCCAGCTACTGCCGATTCGCCTGGACACCGCGGCGCTTCGCACCGTGGCAAAGGCCGGTGCCCTACCGCCGATCCTAAGCGCCCTGGTGCGGGTGCCCGCCGGCCGTGGCGCCGCCGCCAAGGGCGCCCTGGCGCGGATGCTGGCCGAAGCGCCGCAGGCCGAGTGGGAGCAGATCGCCCTCGACCTGATCCGCGGCCACATCGCGGCGGTGTTGGGCCATCCCTCCCCCCAGGCAGTGGACCCCGAGAAGAACTTCAAGGACATGGGCTTCGACTCCCTGGCGGCGGTCGAGCTGCGCAACCGCCTGATCGGGGCAACCGGCCTGCGCTTGCCGGCCACGGTCGTCTTCGATCACCCGACCCCGACCGCGGTCGCGCTCTACGTCGTCGCCAAGCTGGCGGGGGAGAAGAAGGCCCTGCCCGCCACCCCGCGTGCCTCGGCCCACACCGATGAGCCGATCGCGATCGTCGGCATGAGCTGCCGCTATCCGGGGGACGTGCGCTCCCCCGAGGACCTCTGGCAGCTGGTCCTCGAAGGCAAGGACGCGATCGGCGAGTTCCCAGGGGATCGCGGCTGGGACACCGAGCGGCTGTTCGA
>DASVDQ010000142.1 GCA_036381035.1 Trueperaceae bacterium
CAGGTTGCCGACGTAGAACGTGTCCTGCGCGCCGCAGTAGCCCGGGTGTTCGCTCTCAAACTCCCCGTGCGCCTCCTTCTCGCTCTTCGCCTTCTCAAGCGCCGCAACCTGCGCCTCCGTCAGAATCAGCCCCTCCTGCGCGACCTTCGCCTCCAGCGCCTTCAGCCGCAGCTTCATGTTCTCAAGCTCGTGCCGCTGCCACACGCAGCGCACCCCCGCCGGTGAAATCGACAGCCCTCGCTTGCGCAGCTCGCTCGAGACCCGCACCTGGCCCCAGGCCGGCTGCTCCAGCGCCAGCTCCACCACCGCCTGCTCGATCTCCGGCGCCACCCGATTCTTCAGGTTCGGCTGCCGGCGCGACATCTCCTGCAGCGCGAGCTCTCCGCCTTTCTCGTACAGCTCCTTGAACCGGTAGAAGCTGTCGCGCGAGTAACCCATGATCTTGCAGGCTTGGCTCACGTTCCCCAGCTGCTTCGCCAGCTCCAGCAGGCCCAGCTTCGGTCGAATGATCTTCTCCATCTGCGTCATCGTCGGTTCTCCTCTCCGGTGGTCAAACGACCGACACTGGAGTAGATTACGCAAATGTCAGATCAGATCGTAGCTTCCTCAAATTAGTCTGAGCTCCCCTTCTGGAACGTCGGGTGAGCCTCGGGCGTCTCGGACGCCTGAAGCGCCTAGGCGCCTCTCCTGGATACGCTGCAAATTCGATATGCGCGAGAGGGCCGCATGATTCGATGCGGCCCTTCTCGAGTGGCTGCCTGTTTGCCGGGTTGCGTCACGCTGCGAGCACGCTTCTGCATCCGACCCAACGGCGACCGTGGTACTGATGACCTAGGACGCCCGCCACAATAGGGCGCTCATGGTAAGCAGTCCACAGGAGCTTCCTCCGCCTCTCCGACGCTCACCAGGTTCGGGTCGTGATAACTTTCAAGGGTTGAGTTTCTACTGCAGTTGGACCACGCCGTGAGCAGGAATGCATTCCATGGGTTCCTGCGCCGGGTAAGTCTGATAGTAAATAAGGTCTCTAATTGGGTCGTAGTAGTACACCCTTCGAAGCTGGGAATACGCTTCAACCTGTACATCCTTTCCAGCCTGGCTGGTATCCGCGTAGTATATGTCCCAGCTATTGGTCGGCAGACTGGAGATTGGGTAATCCCATGTAGACGACTCACCGTATCCCGTCGACGAATAGTAAAAAAGAGCTAGCCATTCTGACCAGGCCATCCTTTCCTGGGCTGTGATTGTAAAGTGAGTGTAAACGGTCGG
>DASVDQ010000143.1 GCA_036381035.1 Trueperaceae bacterium
GCAGGCGAACCCTTCATCGCGCTTGGCAATCGGGCGAACCGCCTCTTCGACGTGGCCGCAGGCGCACTCGTAGACGTACGTCGGCATTAGTCCTGCCTCCCGAGCTTCGTGCCCTTCACAAACTCCCGCTGCCGATCCCAGGTGCGCAGCGTCCAAACCTTCCGACTGCGTGCCGCTGGCTTCAGGCAGTAGTCCTCCCACCACCGGAGCAGCTCAACTTGCTCCGTACCGAACGCCGTTTTCTTAGGCTTGAGCTCGTGCCTCGACTCCCAGGCACGCTCAAGCGCCACGGTGAGGAACTCCTCGCGTTGCTCCGGGATCAGGCGCCCGATGTACGGCTTTGCGAAGTCCAGCAACTTCGCCGTGTGCCGTTTCATGAACGCCTCGAATTGCTGGCGCTCAGCTTGCTCTCGGAGCTTGGCGACATGGACGGCTTCGGTCATCAAACACCCTCCCGCATCGGTTGCATCGGTACACGGGCCACTCGCTCATCACCGTCCAGGAACAGCCAACCGTTCTGCACGAGCGACTCGATCGCTCGCTGCGCCGCGCGCTTGCGCATGTCTCGGCCTTCGGTTGGCTTCGGCGTCTTTGCGACTACCGCAGCAACCACATCGGCAATCGCCACGCTCTCCCCGAACGGCGTCATCCGCTCAACCAGCTCCAACGTCACCTGCTGCACCCCCGTCGGCCTGCGCTTGCCCTTCGGGACCTCAGGAGGCTGAGCCGGCTCGAGCACCAGCGAAGTCACAGGGCGACCCTTGTTATCTTGCCGTCCCAAGTCGATCACCTTTGGCGCATAGCAAAGCGGCGGCAGCTCCGGCGACGATTTGAACCGCTCCCGCGACACAGAGATCGTTCCGAACCCCGGATTTCTGGACACGATGTATTCCGCATCCGTGTCCGCAGCCAGCGCCGAGGCGCCACGAGCCCGGCTCTGCGTCGAATGTCCGGTATGGGCTACGAGCAGCACCGTTGCATCGAACGAACGCCGCAGTCCGTTATCCAATAACCCGATGAACTGCTTCACCGCGGTGTTGTCGTTCTCCTCCAGCGAACCGCTGAGTTTCGAGAACGTATCCAGCACGAACAGCCGGGGCCGGATGCGCAATCGAACACAGTCCTGCCGTATCATCTCGATGCCTTCGCGTGTGCTCAGATCCAATCTCCGCTCAACCACGAACAGCGGAACATTCTCGCCATCGACGCCCTGCGACTTGAACCACGCCAGCGCGCGGCGATCGAAGTCTCGGCCCTCCGCGCTGATGACGTAGACCGGCATCTTCTGCTCGACGGCCACGCGCATCGACCAATCGAGCGCGAGGAACGACTTGTACGAGCCGCGTGGGCCAGCGAGGATCGCGATCACGTCGCGCTCCAGCACATCCTCGATCAGCCACTCCGGGTTGGTCGGCGTGTCGAGCACATCGCGGATGCGGCGCGCCAGACCCTCGGCGCCATGCTCGATCTTCTCCGGCTCGGTGAGTGGCCCGAGCGCCCGGATGAGCGCGTAATCGCTCGCCGCCGATATCTGCTGAACCTCTGGCTGTTGCAGCGCGAGCTGGCACATCGCGTGGTACGACGGCCGCTCGGTCACAGGTCTTGCCTTGTCCTCCTCGGAATCCAACGAACCGAACAAATGCAGGCGCACCAGGTCGAACGCGTTGCACTGGACACC
>DASVDQ010000144.1 GCA_036381035.1 Trueperaceae bacterium
AGGGCTCCAGTACGCCGTCAAGTGGAGGAGGGCGTACTACGGTCTGCCCGAGCGAGGCTGGGTCATCGAGGTGGTCCCCTACGACGTCTCGGTCAACGTCGTGTTCCTCGGCGGTGCAGGCTTCGCGTCCCCTCCTCCGCTGGGTGAGGGCGCGTCGCGCTACGTGAAGGTCAGGACGGTCGAGGAGGCAGACACGCCCGAGATGCGCGCGTGGATCGAGGAGGCGGGGCGGGAGCCCGGGTGGCGGTGAGCACGAGGCCGCAGCCAAGGACCTGGGTCACCCCCGCGGGTCGACGTTCTGGTTGAGCCGGAACAGGTTCGTCGGGTCGTACCTCCGCTTCACCGCGACGAGGCGGTCCCAGTTGGCGCCGAACGCGGCGCGCACGAAGCCTGGGTCCTCGGCCAGACCGGGGAAGTTGAGGTTCGTCTTGCCGGAGCTGTGGGCCCGCATGGCGTCGAAGAACTCCCTGGCCCACGCCACGTTCGCCTCGTCCGCGGCCGGGTCCGCCCAGTTCGCGAGGATCTCGAGCAGGTAGGGCGCGCTGCGGTCGCCAGTGGCCGTCGCCCCCGGTTCCACGCGACCGAACGCGCCGCCCAGTGCCCACAGCCCCGCCATGGAGAGCGCGGAGGGCCGCCGCGCCGCGAAGTCCGCCAGGGTCGCCACGACCTCGTCCCCTAGGCTCGACAGGTAGATGGACTTCCAGTAGTAGCGCAGCTCGCCGGCGGGGAAGAACGGGTCGAACAGCTGCTGCAAGGCCGTGTAAGGCATCGTCCCCGAGAGGTCGAGGAGCGGCGTCTCGATCTCGCGCAGCGGACGGAGCACGGACTCGCCCTCGTCGGGTGGGCCGGCGTAGGCGGCGCCGAGGACGATGACGGCTCTGCCGTGGAGCTCTGCCGGGAACGCGGGTGCGGGCGGCAGCGTCCAGAACGTGGCGGAGACGTTCACCTCGTCCGGTGCCTCCGCGGCGAACGCGCGCAGCGCCGCCATGACCGGCCGTGCGTGCTCCAGCGGGTAGACCGGACCGGCGAAGGCGACCTGCGGTCCCACGGGGTGGGCGCGGAACTCGAACCCGGCCACGACGCCGAAGTTGCCGCCGCCGCCCCGCAGCGCCCAGAACAGGTCCTCGTTCTCGTGCTCGCTGGCGGTCATCAGCTCGCCGGACGCCGTCACCACGTCGGCGCTCACCAGGCTGTCGCACGTCATGCCATGCGTTCGGCGGAGCCATCCTTGGCCGCCGCCGAGGGTCAGGCCGGCGACGCCGGTCGTGGAGACGATGCCTCCGGGCACGGCCAGGCCGAACGCCTGCGTCTCCCGGTCGACGTCGGCCCAGGTGGCCCCGCCGCCGGCCCGGACGGTGCGGGCTCGCGGGTCCACCTGCACGCCCCGCATCGGGGAGAGGTCGAGCACGAGCCCGCCGTCGCAGGTGCCGAAGCCTGCCACGTTGTGGCCTCCGCCGCGGACGGCCAGGGGGATGCCGCGCTCGCGGGCGTGTCCGACGCCGGCGATGATGTCCGCCACGCCGCGGCAGCGGAGGACCGCGGCCGGTCGCCTGTCGATCATCCCGTTCCACACGCCGCGCGCGGACGCGAAACCGGGGTCCTCGGTGGTGACGAGCTGTTCGCCTACCTGGGAACGGAGCGCTGCGAGGTCCATCCGCTTACCTCCCGGGCCACGGCGCCGCGGTCGCTGCCGCCATCGCTGGGCCGCCTGACTTCTTGCTTCGTTCGTGAGACTAAAGTATCATGATGAGCATGTCAATCTCATATGCCGAGGTCGGGCGGACGAGCCAGAAGGCGCGTACCCGCGCGGCCCTCGTCAAAGCTGCGCGGGAGCTGCTGGCGACCGGCACGACCCCTACCGTCGAGGAGGCGGCCGAGGCGGCCGGGATCTCGCGCGCGACCGCGTACCGCTACTTCCCGAACCGGCACGACCTGCTCGTGGCAGCGCATCCCGAGGTGGAGGCCGAGTCCTTGCTGGGCGACGACCCGCCGCAGGACCCCGCGGAGCGGCTCGATGCGGTGGTGGTCAGGCTGGCCGAGATCTTCCTCGGCGCCGAGGCCAGCTACCGCGCGATGCTCCGCCTCTCCCTGGAGCCCGACGAGAGGCGCCGCAGCGGGCTCGCCCTGCGCCAGGGGCTGCGGTTCCGCTGGATCGAGGAGGCCCTGGAGCCGGTCGAGGGGAGGCTGCCTCCCGAGGAGTGGCAGCGCCTCGTGCAGGCCGTCGCGGCCGCCGTCGGCATCGAGGCCCTCGTGGTCCTCACCGACCTCGGCGGCCTGTCGCGGGAGCGAGCGGTCGAGGTCATGCGGTGGTCGGCGCAGGCGCTGCTGCGAGCCGCGCTCGAGGGGGCGTAGGCGGGCAGCCCGCGAGGCGCGCCGCCAAGACGAGCCACGCGCACCAAGACCCTGCGACGCTAGCTGTCGCGCCGGCCTGCTTCACTCGAGTCAGCGCCATCAGCCGGCCGGCCCGGCGGCTCTCATGGTCACTCATCACTGACTCATGGAACCGCCGGTGCGAGGGTGGCCGGCGTTGAGAAGACCGGCACGCGCCACGCGCTGGCTCGTGACCACGAGGGGGGAACGAAGGCGACAAACACCCACGGGCGCACGCTCCCACGTCTTCTCGAGGCCCGGACGACCCGGCATCACTGCCTGGGCGCCCTGCCGTGCCGTGGCGCGGCAACTCACGGCCCGGCTCGCGAACGCGAGGCGGGGGAAGGAGAACGGATGCGAACTCCACGCAAGGTCCTGATCGGGGTCGCGGCGACCCTCGGCCTGCTGCTGGCCGCGTGCGGCCAGTACGTGGCCGACGTGCCGGACGACTACGTCACGCTCACCGTCGGCCTGGAAGACGCGCTGGCCGCGGCGGGCATCGAGCCGGCCGGGGCGCCGTACTCGCCCGATGACGGCAGCATCGCCGTCGACAACGTGCAGGTCGCCGTGTTCGACAAGGACGGCGATCAGGTCAAGTTCGACCTGAGCGGCGGCGCCTACACGGCGAGCCCGACCGGCAGCACGCTCTCGATCGAGCTCACGCCCGGCGACCCGAGCGCCGACGTCAGCCTGCCGGCGGCGGGCAACCCCTACACCTTCGAGTCGAGGGGCTACGACAGCGGCAGCGCCAACGTCATCGCCTACGACACGCAGGACCGCAACGTCATCGACGCGACCACGGTCCTGGTGAAGCTCGAGTCGGTGCTCGACCAGCCGGACGGCGCGGTCCTCGTCCCCCGCTACCCGACGAACTACGCGATGCCGGGCTCGGTCCTCGACCTGATGCTCGTCGTCATGGCGAACGGCAACGCCGCCTTCCCGAGCGACTACCTCCAGGTGCCGCTCTCCGACTTCGACGTGAGCTACGGCGCCGTCACCGGCGGCACCGTGCTGGCGGCCAGCGAGCGCGGCCTCCGCATCCAGGTCGACGACACCTGCACCCAGGTCACCGTGGCAGGCACCGTCTCCGGCCTCGTCGAGAACGGCACGGACATCGAGGCGGGCACCGTCGGCTTCCAGGGCGACGGCACGTACGAGATCGCCTGCCCCGCGCCCTTCGAGGGCGACGTCACGGCGGACCTCGAGGCCCCGACCGTCTCCATCGTCTATGACTCCTCGGACAACTCGGTGTCCGGCACCGCCAGCGACAACGTCGGGATCGCCTCGGTGGAGGTCTACGACGGCCCCGCGCTCGTCGCGACCACGGACCTCTCGAAGGTCATGGGCGACGTCGTCGAGGTCGTCTTCGCTCCCGGCCTGACCACCTGGAGCGCCGACCTGACGAACCCTCCCACCGGTGAGCTCACGGTCATCGCCACCGACACCTCGGGCAACGAGTCGAGCGCCACGACGCCGTTCCCCGGCTTCGTCTACGTGGACGACGACTACACGGCCGGCGACGCCGACGGCAGCGAGGCGCGGCCGTTCCCGACCGTAGAGCAGGGCCTCGCCGTGGTGGCGCCCGGCGGCACCGTCTACGTCCTGCCCGGCAACTACACGGCGACGGGCTACGACATCGCCAAGCCCCTCACCCTGCTCGGCGCCGATCGGGACACCGTGACCATCAACACCACCGCCCCGGGCGGCTACGGGATCGAGGTCACCGCTGACGACGTGACCCTCAAGGGCTTCACGCTCGTGGGCCCCGCTGGCGGCGCCGGCAACTACGGGATCAAGGCGTTCCGGAACGACGGCCTCGGCGGGCTGAGGATCGAGGACGTGACCGTCACCAACTACGGTCGCAGCGAGGTCGACCTCAACACCGTCTCCGGAGCCTTCCTCGTCGACGTCACCGCGGACGGCAACGGCACGGACGGCGTGGGCATCGCGCTCTCCGGCGTCGAGGACGTCGTCCTGCAGGGCGTCCACACCCTGGACAACGACTGGGGCGGCCTCGGGCTCTTCACCACGGACGCGGGGACCATCAACGGCGTGTTCGACGTCGAGGTCGACGCCTCGAGCATCTTCGAGGAGAGCGGCGTCGGCCTCCGCCGGGGCGTCTACGTCGACAACGAGTTCGGCCATCCCATCAGCGGCCTCAGGCTCGCGGGCTTCGGGTTCGCGGTCTTCGCCCCCGAGCAGCGCGGCTTCGACTCGTCGTGCCCCGAGTTCGGCGCGACCGACCGAGGCGACGACTTCATCGACTTCACGAAGACGCTCGAGCAGGCCGTCCACCTGGCGCTGAACCTCTGCCCTGCCACGAGCGACTCGGCCTACATCGTCGAGCTCGACACCGACGGCAGCGGCGCCATCACCTTCGCGAACGTGTTCCACGTGGGCGCGGGCATGAGCATCCAGACGGCCATCGACCACGCGGCGCCCAGCGCGACCGTGAACCTCGCTGCCGGCACGTTCACCGCAGGGTTCGAAGTCGAGGGCAAGACCGACATCACCATCCAGGGCGCCGGCGACACTGCCACGACCATCGACCCGGCCTCCGCCATCGCCACGGGCGTCGCCCACAAGTACACGGCCGACATGAGGGCCGTCGTGTTCGTCGACGAGTCCTCGAACGTCACCCTGAAGGACTTCGGCGTCAAGGCCAGCGGCCTGACCTGGGCCACCGACCTCGACGCCCTGGTGTTCTGGAACGCCTCCAGCGGCTCGATCCAGGACCTCGACATCGCCGGCCCGGGTCTGCAGAACGGCGTCCAGACCGGTCAGGGCCTGGCCGTCGACGCCAGCGCGCCGCTGGCGACGAACCTGCTCGTCCAGGACACCGACTTCTCGGGCTGGAACAAGAACGGCATCGACGTCGTGAACGGCAACGGCGCCACGACCGGCGGCGGTGACGTCACCGTCGACGTCACCGGCGGCACGTTCACCGGTGGCGGGTCCACGGGCCTCAACGGCCAGAACGGGATCGTCTACTGGGACCGCGGCGGAGGTGTCGTCACCGGCACCGTCGACGGCGTGACCATCTCGAACCTCGAGTACACGGGGGCCGACTACGCCGCCGGCATCCTGCCCTTCGGCGGCGCCGTCGTGCCTACCGTCAAGAACAGCACGTTCAACAGCGTGCAGGTCTACATCGCCAACGCCACGCCCAACGACATCGACGCCACGCAGAACAACACGTTCGACGGCGTGCTCGGCAGCGCCGCTGACGCGACGCAGCTCGCCGCCATCGAGGCCAAGATCGTCGAGGACACGGGCCAGGTCTTCATCCAGTAGACCCGAGCCCATGACCGCGGCCTGACCGGCCGCACAGCGGAAGCGCCGGAGGGCCTGCCAAGCCTCCGGCGCTTCCGCTTCCCCCCGGTTTCGGAACTCCTGCGGCGGCCAGGCGCTTACAGCGCCGTGCGCAGCACGAAGTAGTTCCCGCTCTGCCAACAGGTGCCCACGAGGGCCAGCCCGCCGTCGTCCTCGAAGTAGACGGCGTGCCCGGGCGAGACGCAGCCCGCGGGCGCTTCCCGCGTCCGGGTCGAGACGAGCGTGCCGACGTTCGACACCTTCACCTCGGTCACCGAGTCGTCGTTGAAGCCGGTCGAGACGATGGCCACGTCGCCGTCGTCGAGGAGCACGAGGTCGATGCCCACGGGCCCGTCGCCCACGTCCACGGTGCCGCGCATGACCGGCAGGCCCGCGCCGTCCCAGTTCAGGAGCGCGAGCTGGTCGTCGCCGAAGAGGCTCACGGCGCACAGCCAGCCGGCGGACGACTCGGTGTCGACGCAGCGCAGCTTGCGGGCGTCGAGCCCCAGGGTGAGGGCGATGACGGGTGCGTCGCCGTCGCGGTCGTCGAGGTAGAGGTAGCTCGACACGCCCCGCGTCAGTACGAGGGCAGGGGCCGGGTTCACGAGGTCGTCGTCGGCGACGAACGCCGAGACGAGCTCGCCGGAGAAGTTCCCGGCCGGCAAGACCTCGGTGGAGATCGTCCAGACGGACTGCGGGCCTGCGCTCGCGGCGCCCGGCGCCTTCACCGGCGGGGGCGCCGGCTGGTTCGTCAGGAACCGCACGCCCAAGGAGGGCTGGACCTTCGTCACCAGGTCGGCCAGCATGTCGCCGCCGGCCTGGTACATGTCGTAGGTGACGCTGCTGCCGAAGTCCATCGGGCTGTCGAAGGTGCTGCCGCTGCCGTCGTACTTGAGCCAGGTGGCGCCGCCCGTGCCGTAGCCGACGACGCCGGCGTAGGAGCCGTAGCCCGACCCATCTCGCATGCCGACGAGGCCGAACAGGGGCGCCGCGGCTGTCGAGCCGACGGCGTACAGGACCTCGCCGGTCAGCAGGTCCACGAACGTGATCCCGGTCTCGGTGGCGATCGCCACGATGATCGCCCCCTCGAGCGGGCCGAACTGGGCCGTCTCGTCCGCTGGCCCCCACAGGTAGTTCGCCACCACCGCCAGGCCCTCCGGGCTCAACAGCGGGATGGCACGCAGGCCCGGACCGACGACGTAGAGGCCTTGGCCCGCGATGTTGCACGAGCTGAGAACGAGGGCGAAGGTGAGGACCAGGAGGGTGAGACGGCGTGCGAGGCGAGGAGATCGTTGCATGCGGTGCACCTCCGCACGCCACGGTCCAACGGGACCTCTTAAGGGGGTCTAAAGCGGGGGCTGCCCTTGCACGCGCGAGGCGGCGCCGAGCCCAGGGGGGCCACGTAGCGCCACCCGGGCCACGCCGCTCCACGCTCGAGCCGTACGCGGGCCCGTCCCGAGCGCTCCCCACAGCAAGCTCACGCGCCGACGGCGCTCAGCCCGCCACCTCCTGGCGTAGACGTCGCGCCAGGCGGCGCGCCCAGGTGAGCGTGGCCGGGTGCTCCGCGGCCGCGTCGAGGAGCGCGGCGGCCTCGCCCTCACGACCCCGGGCCAGCAGCACCTGACCGAGGCGCACTCTCGCCGTCTGCTGCGCGGGCTCGTCCCCGACGTCGGCGGCCACTGATACCGCCCGCCGCGCGTGCGCCTCGGCGGCGGCGAGGTCTCCCGCCTCCAGCTCGATCCAGCCGAGCGTAGCCAGCATCCCGCTCTCGAGCCCGCGCTCGCCGCTCGCGACCACACGCCTCAGGGCCTCCTGCGCCATCTCCCGCGCCTCGGCGAACCGCCGCGCCTTGCAGGCCAGGTTCGCGAGGTTGTGCAGCAGCACGGGGATCACCTGGTGGTAGCCGTGCTCGCGGGCGAGCCCGAGCGCCTCCTCGAACCGCTCGGCGGCGGCCTGCTGGGCGTCGGTGTTCATCTCGAGCGCCCCGAGGTTCACGAGCTGCGTGACCACGCCGGAGACGTTCCCGACGGCGCGGTAGTCGGCGAGGGCCTCGAGGTACCGCTCGCGCGCGTGGTCGTACTCGCCCACCGCCTGGGCGACGAGGCCGAGGCGGCCGAGGACCTCCCCGCGGTAGACGGGGTCGTCCGCGAGCCGGGCCAGCAGGTCCTCGTAGGCGCTCCGCGCCGACCCGTAGTCGCCCGCCAGGTAGTGGGAGATCGCCAGGGCGTGCCGCGCGACCCGCACGCCGTCCGCGTCGTCGAGGGTGTCGAGGAGCGACGAGGCCCTCGCGGCGGCCTCGACGGCCGCCCCGTGGTCGCCGAGCCGCGCGCGGGTCCACGCCAGCGACGCCAGCGCGCGCCCCCGCGCCCTGTCGCCGTCCCGGCCCGCCGGCCAGGCGGCGGTAGCGGCAGCCGCGAACAGCGCCTTGCCCTCGTGCAGCCGGGCGCGCAGGTCGGCGTAGCGCATGAGGGGGAAGGCCGCGCCGGCCACGAGGTCCGCCCGGCGCGTCGCGACCGCGTGCAGCCAGGCGCTCCTCAGGTCGTCGAACTCGGCGTCGATGCCGTCCAGGACGCCGACGCTCAGCGCCCGCAGCGCGTGGGTGCGCGAGGCGAGGCGCGACAGGAAGCGCTCGGCGTGGCGGTCGAGGACGTCTCGCTCGCGCGCCGGGCTGCGGGCCAGCCTCTCGCGCGCGAACCGGGCGACGAGCGGGTGCTGCTCGTAGCGCCCGCCGTTCCCCAGGCGCAGGAGCGCGGCGTCCACCAGGCGCGCGACCTGCGCGAGCGAGACGCGCGTCACCTCGCGGGCGTCGGCCAGCGTGAAGCCGCCGGAGAAGGCGGAGAGGGACGCGAGGGCCCGTCTGTGAGGCGCGTCGAGCCTGTCCCAGGACCTGTCGAAGCTGGCCCGCGCGCTGGCGTGACGGTCGGGCCCGCTGGCGCTGGCGCGGCGCAGGAGGCTCGCGTCGGCCTCGACCTCGTTGGCCAGGACGTCCACGGGCACGGCGCGGACCCAGGCGGCCGCCAGCTCGATGCCGAGCGGCGAACCGCCCACGGCCCGGCAGACGCGGACCACGTCGGGCAGCAGGGGAGGCTCGAGCTCGAAGGTGGCGTCCGCGCGGCGGGCGACCTGGCGGAACAGGCGCACGGCGTCGTAGGCGGCCGCGCCCTCGGTGTCGGCGGACTCCGGGACCCGCAGGCCGTCCAGCGGGAACGCCACCTCCTCGCGGAGGCACAGCAGCTCGCGGGACGTCGCGAGCACCGAGAGGGCGGGCGCGCTGCTCAGGAGCCGTTCGAGGGCGTTCGGGGCCCCCTCGACCTGCTCGAGGTTGTCGAGGACGAGGAGCGTCCGCTCCGCCGGCAGGACCGCCCGCAGCGCCTCGATGCCCCGCTGGCCATGCAGGCTCGTGCGACCCAGCGCGCGGGCGATGGCGAAGGGCAGCGCCGACGCGTCGTGCACGCCCTCCAGCTCGACGAACGCGACGCCGCCGGGGAACGGCGGGTCGTCGGCGTCCAGGAGGTCGTTCGCCACCTGGATCGCCAAGCTCGTCTTGCCGATGCCGCCGGGCCCGTGCAGGGTGACGAGCCGCGCCTCGCCGCCGGCGAGGAGCCTGTGCACCTCGAGCCTCTCCGGCTCGCGGCCGATGAGCCCGCGAGCCGAGGGCGGTGGGGCCGGTCGAGGCTCCTCCTGGACCGGCGCCGGCTGGGTGACGGCGGCGCCCGGGTGGGGCTCCGCGTCGCCGCGACCCGGCTGGGTGACGGCGGCGCCCGGGCGGGGCCCCTCGTCGACGCGACCCGCATCGCCTTCCGGTGCGCTGGGACCGGCATGTTCTGGCGCTTGGCCCAGCTCGATCCCGAGCTCCGCGGCCTCCTCGAGGACCTCGGTCGCTGTCGGGTGGCCGGCTGGCGCCAGCAGCCTGAAGAGCCACCGCAGCGTGTCCGCGTCCGCCGGCGGGGCGCCGGCGACGCGGTAGGCGGCGTCGGCGAGGCGGGCCGCGGCGGCGGCCGGGTCGGTGGGTACGGGTGAGCTGGCGCGATCGTCAGCGGACGGGCCGGTCGGGCCGCGGTGCCCGGCGACCGCAGGGCCGCCCGGGCCGGCCTCGACCCCACGGGCCTGCAGGTCCCGGCTGGCCTCCGCCCACCTCAGGAGGGCGTGCCGGTAACGCTCCGCGATCGACTCGCGCCGGGCAAGAACCCACTCCTCGAGCTCGGCGCCCATGCTGCTCGTCTCGGCGCCGAGCAGGAACGGACCGCGGTATAGCTCCGCGGCCCGGGCCTCGTCGTCCGCCTCGAGGGCGTCGAGGAGGGCGTGGACGTCGGTCCTCAGATGGGCCCGCACGTTGTCGGGCCTTGCTTCGACGGCGTCGGGGAGGCTGCCGCGGATGGTGCTCAGCGCCACCGAGAGGTTGCTGAGGGGACGGGGCGAGGCGGGCCAGAAGAGCTGCGCCAGCGACCGGCGCGGTGTGCTGCCCTCCAGCGCCAGGTAGGAAAGCAAGAGCAGCAGCTTGGGCTGGCGGACCTCGCCCAGGTGGCGCAGGCCACCCAGCGTGTGCAGCATGTCGGATTCTATACGTCTGGGAGCGGCAGTCTCAGCCGGGCAGGTGTCCCGGCGGTACGCGCGGTGCGTTGGCTGGCGGTGGGCTCGCGACCGTCGGGACGGTGCAGGTCTCGTGGTCGCGGGTTCGCTTCAGGTCGCGTACAGCTCAGAGGGAGGCAGGCTGGACTCGAGCGCCCGCAGCACTGGCCCTTCGACCCTCACGCCTTGCGCCTCCAACGCGAGCAGCAGCGCGCCCACGGCCGGCTCGTGGGTGCCGCCGAGGACATCGCCCCCCGCGTCGCGCCCTAGGCTCTTCAGCACGGCGGTCCGCAGCAGCGAGCTGCGGTGCCTGAAGACGCCGCCGGTGAGCACCAGCCTGCAGCGGGTCACGTCCAGCCCCACGCGTCGCGCTGCCGCCTCGGCGTAGGCGGCGAGGGTCGCGCCGTGGTCCGAGACGATCCGCAGGGCGGTCCCGTCGCCCGCCGCGGCCGCGTCCAGCAGCAGCGGCGCCAGGCCGCTCAGCTGTGCGGGCGTGGGCTTGACGGCGTGACGCCCTTCGAACCCTCGCAGCAGCTCCTCCGGGTCCGCCTTGCCGAACGCGGCCAGCACCGCCGCGGTGAGCGTCGTGGGAGGGTCGATGCCGAGCTCGGCCCGGTACACGGACCGTAGGGCTCGCCTGCCCAGCTCGACCCCGCACAGCGGCTCGGCCCAGAAACCGGTGTGCCAGAAGTCGCCCGCGGCGTTGCGAGCGGCGACGGCGACGCCGGTGCCGCAGCTGATGACCACGCCGGTGCCGTCGGGGGAGCCGGCGCGCAGGGCGCCCAGCGCGTCGTTGCCCACGAGTACCCGCCCGGGGCCGGCGGAGCGCGTCAGGGCCTCCTGCAGGAACGCGTAGTCCTCTGGCCAGTCGGCGCCGGCCAGACAGAAGTAGGAGACGTCCAGGGAGTCCCGCGAGGTACCGGCCATCGACAGCGCGGCATCGACCGCCCGCGCGACCTCGGCCAGCGCCGCCGCCTCCGTGGGGGCGGCGGAGATGTCCGCGCAGCCGCCGCGTCCATGACCCACGATCCTGCCGCCGAGCTCGGCGATGAGCGCGACCGTCTTCGTGTTGCCGCCGTCTACGCCCAGCACGTGGCCCATGCCAGACCTCGGAGCTCAGCGCGCGGCCGTCACGACAGCAGCCGCTCCGGCAGGTACTCCCTGTGGGCCGCGCACATCGCGTCGTAGATGGCCTCCGCCTTGTCGACCGACTGCACCAGGGGGTTGGCGGCGAGCGCCCTGATCCCATCCTTGCGACGACCGCACCAGGCGACCTCTGCGGCCAGGGCCTGGTACTCGCCCAGCGCCTCCACGAGGCCAAGCACGTGGCGCGGCAGGCGGCCGTCCGCGATGCGGGTGACCCCGTTCCTGTCGAGCAGCCCGCGCATCTCGACGACGAGGTCGTCCGGGAAGTCCGGCAGCGCCCCGTGGTTCGGGCAGTTCACGGGAAGTACGTCGCCGCGGTCGTTGAAGATCGCGTCCATGGCGTCTATCGCCAGCTCGAGCTCGTGGATGCCGCCCCGGGACCGTGAGGGGTCGAGCCGCGGGTCGTCGGAGAGCGCCTGTTCGCGGTAGTGCTGCCAGTAGTCGGGGACCCGGGCCATGATGTCCTGCGCGCGGGTGGTGGGCTTGGCGCGGAGCTCCGCCAGCAGCTCGTCACGGTAGTAGTAGTACTGGAAGTAGTCCGCCGGGATGCTGCCCATGGTCACAGCCAGACGCAGCAGCCTCAGCCTGGTGCGGTCGGCGGTGCCGGACGCGGCCAACCGCTCATACGCCCGCTCCAGCAGCGGCATGACGTCCTGCCCGTCGTAGAGGTGCCGCACCGACCAGCAGCCGTGGTTGAGGCCCACCATGACCGTCTCGAGCCTCTCGGGATCGAGGCCGGCGAAGGTGGCCGTGGCCTCCGCGAAGTCGTACGGACCCTCGCAGAACGACAGGAACGGGACTTCGGAGTGGTGGGTCGCGGCCTCCGACAGGATGTTGATGGGGTTGGTGTAGTTGAAGATCCTGGCGCGCGGCGCCACCTGCTCGACGTCCGCGATGATGCCCTTCATCACGTGGATGGAGCGCAGCGCCATGAAGAAGCCGCCGGGCCCCTGCGTCTCCTGCCCTATGACCCCGTGGTCGAGCGAGATGCGCTCGTCGAGGTACCTGGACTCGAAGCCGCCGGGGCGGTAGCTGGTGAGCACCGCGTCGCAGTCGGTGAGACCCGCGCGCCTGTCGGTCGTCGCGCTGACGGTGAGGTCGATGCCCTTGCCGTGGGCCATCTTCCTCGCCAGCGTCTCGACGACGGCCAGGCGGTCCTCGTGGAGGTCTATCAGCACCAGCTCCGAACCGTCGAAGTTCTCGCCCTGCTCGATGAGCGAGGCGACGGTGCCCGGCGCCCGCGTGCTGCCGCCCCCCACGTAGGCCAGCCTGATCCGTGCCACGCTCAGGCCTCCCGAGGCTGTCCGCGCTGGCGCCTAGCGACCTGCAGCTGGTAGCGGTCCCCGCGGTACAAAGACCTCACGAACTCGATGGGAGCACCCGTATCGAGGTACGTGATCTGCTCAGTGACCAGCAGGGGGGCCGGGTGCGTGACGCCGAGCAGGCGGGCCTCCTCCTCGGTCGTGATGTCCGCGCCGGCCGCCGACTGGCTGTCGGCGATGCGCAGCCCGTACTTGCTCCTCAGCAGCTCGTAGAGCGAGGCGTCCTCGAGGTCCAGCTGCAGGAGGCCGGGGCATAGCGCGCTCGGAAGGTAGGCGGTCTGGATGGCCATCGGCTCGTTGTCGGCCAATCGAAGGCGGCGGAGGCACACGAGCGGCTGACCGACTACGACCTGTAGCGTGCTCGCCAGCATCGTCGTCGCGTTCACGATGCGCTTCTCGAGTACCCGGCTCGAGGCGCGCATGCCGCGCAGCGCCATGTCCTCGGTGAAGCTGACGAGCGGCCCGCGCTCCGCCTCCTGCTTGGTGTCCGCGACGTAGAGGCCCTGGCCCTGCCTGGCGTAGATGACGCCTTCCCGGACCAGCTCGTTGATGGCGCGCCTCACGGTCATGTGGCTGAGGCCGTACCTCTGGCCGAGCTGCCGCTGCGAGGGCAGGCGGTCGTTGGGCCCGTAGACGCCGGCCGCGATCTCGTCCTTAAGGTCGTTCTTCAGTCTCAGGTACGGATGCTCTGGCATAGCTTGGCTCTCAGAGCCGTTCGATCACCTTCCTTATGTGCCTGAAGCTGGCGTCTATGTGCAGGCGTTCGGCGGTGGAGGCCGCGAAGACCTGGGCAGGAACGACGTCGAGCAGGGACCCGAGCGCCTCGTCGAACGACCGTGTCGCCCGCTCGCGCCGCGAACGACCCTCGACCACCTGCAGGACGGTGCAGCCGTAGGACGCGAGCTCGCCCGCCAGCGCGGCGACCGACGCGTCGGTCCGGCCGCCCGAGCCGTAGAGCACGACGCCGGTGGTCTCGTCGGCCGCCTCGATGAGACCGTGCCTGAAGTCGCCGATCCCGGTGCCGATGGCCGGGCGCTTGACGACCTCGCTCATCATCATCGCGGACTGGCGCGCCGTGGCCGCGTGCGGTCCGTGGCCGAGGAAGTAGAGGTGCTCGGCAGAAGCGAAGGCGGGGTGCCAGTCCGCGACCAGCTCCTGCGCGTCGGCGAGCAAGGCGTCGACCTCCGCGGCGAGCCGCGCGAGGCGGGCGAGCTCCGCGGGGACGTCGGATCCCGACCAGGTGTGCGCCAGCAGCCAGATGCAGGCCAGCGTGTTCAGATACGTGGTGGTCGCGACCGTGCGCTCGGTGCCGGCGAAGAGCGGCAGCACGTGGTGGGCGAACGCGCCCAGGGGGCTCGAGGGGTCGTTCGTGACGGCCATCAGGCGCGCCGGACCGGGCGAGCCGTTCAACAGGGGCTCGACCTCCGCGCTCGCGCCCGACTGGGAGATGAAGACCACCAGCTCCTCGGCCAGCAGGGCGCGCTTGTAGTGCATGAGCTCCGACGCCTCGACGGCGACCGCCGCGATGCCATGCCCGCACAGCACGGCGGCGCCCCAGTAGGCCGCGTGGTAGGAGGCCCCCATGCCGGTCAGTAGCACGCGCCTCGGCCTGGGGACGGCGTTCAAGGCGTCACCGGCGGCGCCGGCGTACCCTGCGATGAGGCTGCGCAAGGCGTCGCCCTGTGCCAGGGTCTCTGACTGGAACTCGTCTAGCAAGCGCCGTCTCCCGCGACTGAGATAGCCCAATATACCCCAAGACGCGAGAGCGGGGGTCGTGCTCCCCGCGCGGCGCGGGCGAGAAGTGGGGCGCTGGGCGAGGAGGGGGTTGCGTTGGATGGTCCGAGATATATACTGAGATATCTAACAAGCGCGGGCTGCTCGCCTCGAGCCGTCCCCTCACGTGCTACCTCGCGAGGCGCCGACAACACGACGAGCCCGGTCGGATTGGAGCGATCAGCAGGAGATCCTAGGTCCTCTAGACGAGCGACTTGGCCCGGTCGAGCCGGGCGGCCGTGGCCGCGAGAGTCACGTTGATGGGAGTCGCAGGATGCCTCAAGCACCACGAAGCCTTACGAGAGCAGCCCAAGCGCTGCTGACCTTGGTCCTGGCGGCGGTCGCGTTCGGCCAGTCCGACGACGCCGCCACCGTCTGCACCGCCTACAACGAGGCGCCGGGGCTGGCCGCCAGGGTCGTGGCGGGCGAGCTGCCGCCCGTGGCCGAGCGGCTCCCGCTCCACCCCAGGGTCGTGGCGCCGGCGCACGAGATCGGCGCGTACGGCGGGACCTTGCATGACCTCTACGACGGCAGCCGCCTCGCGGAGTTCCGCCAGTACGGCTACGAGAACCTCGTCAGGTGGACGCCCGACGGCAGCGAGGTCATCCCGAACATCGCAGAGAGCTTCACCGTCAGCGACGACGGCACGAGCTTCACCTTCCGGCTGCGTGAGGGCCTGAAGTGGTCCGATGGCCACCCGTTCACCTCCGCCGACATCCTCTACTGGTGGGAGCGGGTCGAGACGAACCCAGAGATCAACCCAGGCGGCCCCTACCGCATCTTCGTAGTCGACGGCGAGCCCGCCACCGTTACCGCCGACGGCGACTACAGCGTCACGTTCTCCTGGAGCAAGCCCAACGGCCTGTTCCTCGAGAACCTGGCGGGCCCCTACGGCGTCCGCGTCACGCAGTTCCCGAAGCACTACATCGAGCAGTTCGACCCTCAGGTGAACCCAGAGGGCGTCGCGCGGATGATGGCCGAGGCCGGGCAGACCTCGTACGGGCAGTGGTGGATCTCCCGCGTCGGGACCTACGGCCAGGCCGCCGAGTACAACGACCCCGCGCGCCCGTCGCTGCAGCCTTGGATACCCACCGCGCCGTACGTCGGCGAGACCCAGTTCACCTTCGTGCGCAACCCCTACTACTTCAAGGTCGATACCGCCTGCAACCAGCTGCCCTACATCGACGCGCGCACGTTCACCCTGGCGACCGACCCGGAGCTGCGCCTACTCAAGACCATCGCCGGCGAGGACGATTTCTCCAACGACGACATCAGCCAGCCGACGAACAGGGCGGTCTTCTTCGAGAACCTCTCGGACGACACCTACCACTTCCAGGAGGTGCTCAACAGCAACTTCAACACCTTCCTGCTGCACCTCGAGCTCAACAAGCCGGACGAGGCGCAGGCCGCAGTGCTGGACAGCAAGGACTTCCGCATCGGCCTGTCGCTCGCGATGGACCGCCAGGCGGTGATAGACACCGTGTTCGTCGGCCAGGGGGTGCCGTACCAGCAGGCACCGCGCCCCGACTCGCCCTTCTACAACGAGCAGCTGGCGACGCAGTACACGGAGCACGACGTCGAGCTCGCCAACGAGTACCTCGACAGGATCATGCCGGAGCGCGGGCCGGACGGCATGCGTCTGCGGCCGGACGGCCAGCCGTTCACGTTCCAGGTGATGGTCAACGCCGAGGCCAGGCCGTACTTCGTGGACATCGTGCAGCTCCTCGAGCGCGACTGGGAGCAGGTGGGCATAGACACGGTCATCGTCTCCGTCTCCAACGACGCCTTCTTCACCCGGCGCCAAGACCCGAGCATCGACGCCTACGCTTGGATCGGCGAGAACGGCTCTGGCCTGCTGCCGATCCTGGGGGTCGCGTTCGACGCCTTCACGCCCGAGGCCGCCTGGGGCTGGATCGCCTGGCGCACGCTGCAGCAGAACCCGGCCGCGACCGTGACGGCGGAGCCCATCGAGCCGCCGGCGGAGGTGAAGCGCCAGTACGAGCTCATGACGGAGATACAGGGCGCCGTGGACCCCGCGGAGAGGGAGCGGCTGATGGGCGAGTTCCTGCAGATCTCCGCCGACACCTTCTACACCATCGGCCTCAGCCTGCCCGCGGGGGACTACTACGCCGTGAGCAACCGGCTCAAGAACGTCCCGGACCGGGTCATCTCGGGTTGGCTGTACCCTGGACCGGCGCCCGCCAACTTCGAGACCTTCTACATCGCGCCGGCAGGCGACTGAACCTCTAGCGCGGGCGCCCGCGCGGCAGGCAGCGATGCCGCGGCGCGAGCGCCCGACCGGCAGCCGGCCGCGCGGCACGGCCTCCCGCCGCCCAGGAGCTCACAGGCATGGCGCAGTACATCGCGAAGCGCATCCTGCTCATGATCCCGACGCTCTTCGCGATCTCGGTCGTGTGCTTCGCCATCATCAACCTGCCGCCCGGCGACTACGTCGACCGTCTGGTCATGGAGGCGAGGAACCGGGGCGAGACGCTCACGAGCGAGCAGGTCGCCGGCATGAGGGTGCTCTACGGCCTGGACAAGCCGCTGACGGAGCAGTACGTGAGGTGGATCTCCGACATCGTCCTGCGCGGCGACTTCGGCCACTCCTTCCGCTGGAACGTCCCCGTCACCACGCTGCTGGGGGAGCGACTGGTGCTGACGGTCGCCCTCTCGCTCATAACGCTGCTCTTCGTGTGGTCGGTCTCGCTGCCCATCGGCGTCATCTCGGCCGTCCGCCAGTATTCGGCCTGGGACTACCTCCTGACCTTCATAGGCTTCATCGGGCTCGCCATCCCGAACTTTCTCATCGCGCTCGTGCTCATGTACCTCTCGTTCAGGTACCTGGGGCAGAGCGTCGGCGGCCTGTTCTCGCCGGAGTACGTGAACGCCCAATGGAGCGTGGCGAGGTTCTTGGACCTCCTGAGCCACCTCTGGGTCCCGATGATCGTGCTCGGCACGGCGGGGACCGCCGAGCTCGTGCGCACGCTGAGGGCCAACCTCCTCGACGAGGTGCGTCGGCCGTACGTCACGACGGCGCGCACGCGCGGCCTCAGCGAGACCCGCCTGCTCGTCAAGTACCCCCTGCGCCACGCGCTCAACCCGTTCGTGAGCTCGCAGAGCGGGATCTTCGTGAACATCGTCTCCGGCGGGACCATCGTGTCCATCGTCCTCGGCCTGCAGACGATCGGGCCCTTGCTGCTCGAGTCGTTCCAGGACCAGGACATGTTCCTGGCCGGCAGCTCGATCATGATGCTGGCCGTGCTCGCCATGATCGGCACGATCGTCTCCGATGTGGTACTCGCGTGGCTGGACCCGAGGATCCGGTTCCGGTGAGGGTCGCTGGTGCACGTCGGGACGGCGGTCCGTGGTAGGCGGGCGCCTCGAGCCGCTCGGCCGGTCGGGCCGCCGTGGCCGCCAGCGGGGCGACCGGTACGGCACAGCCAGCCAGGCGCGGCTCTTGTGGTGGCGGTTCCGCAGGCATCGGCTGGCCGTGGCGAGCGCCTGGGTGCTCGGCTTCATCTACCTGGTCGCCCTGTTCGCCGAGTTCTTCGCGCCTTACTCTGCCGAGGCGTACTCGTCCAGCTACACTTACGCCCCGCCGCAGAGGCTGCGCCTGTTCGAGCGCACGGACGAGGGACTCAGGTTCCGGCCCCACGTCAACGACTTCGTCGTCGCGATCGACTACAACGCCGGCCGGCGCTCGTTCGACGTCGACCCGAACACGCGCCACGCCGTCGGGCTGTTCGTGCGGGGAACCCCCTACAAGCTGTTGGGGCTGATCCCGGCGGACGTCCACCTGATGGGCCCGCTCGAGCCGGGAGCGCCCATGTACCTGCTGGGCGCCGACAGGCTCGGACGCGACGTGCTGAGCCGGACGATCTTCGGGGCCCGGGTCTCGATGACGGTCGGCCTCGTCGGCGTCGCGATAGGCCTGTTCCTCGGAGTGCTGCTCGGGGGGATATCCGGCTACGTCGGCGGGGCAGTGGACAACGTCATCCAGCGCGTCATCGAGTTCCTCCAGTCCCTGCCCGCCATCCCGCTGTGGATCGGCCTCGCGGCCGCCATCCCGCTGGAGACGCCTCCCGTCCGCGTCTACTTCTACATAACGGTCATACTCTCGGTCCTCGGCTGGACGGCCCTGGGGCGCGTGGTACGCGGGCGGTTCTACGCGCTCAAGACGGAGGACTTCGTGAGCGCGGCGCGTCTCGACGGCGCCGGCGGCATGCGCATCATCCTCAGGCACATGGTGCCGTCGTTCTTGAGCCACATCATCACCGTCGTCACGCTCACCATCCCCGGCATGATCCTCGCGGAGACCGCGCTCAGCTTTCTGGGCATCGGCCTGCGCCCGCCGGTGGTGAGCTGGGGCGTGCTCCTGCACGAGGCCCAGAACATCCGCTCGCTGTCGCAGGCGCCGTGGCTCCTCTTCCCGGGGGTGGCGGTCGTGATCGCGGTCCTGGCCCTGAACTTCCTCGGCGACGGCCTCAGGGACGCGGGGGACCCCTATGCCTGAGCGTCGCGGCGTCGAACCCGACTACCTGCTCGAGGTGCGAGGACTGCGTACCCACTTCTTCACCGACGAGGGCGTGGTGCGCGCCGTCGACGGGGTCAGCTTCGGCATCGAGGCCGGCAAGACGCTGTGCGTCGTCGGCGAGTCCGGCTGTGGGAAGTCGGTGATGGCGCGCTCGGTGCTCAACGTGATCGAGCCGCCGGGCCGCGTGGTGGCCGGCAGGGTCCTGCTGCGGGCCGAGCCGGGCCAGGAGGTGGACCTCGCTGCCCTGCCGCCGAACGGCAAGAGGATGCGCTCCATCCGCGGCCGGCTGGCCACGATGATCTTCCAGGAACCGATGACGGCCCTCTCGCCCCTCTACACGATCGGGAACCAGATCATCGAGGGCATCCGGCTGCACCAGCGCGTCTCGGCGCGGGAGGCCCGCGAGATCGCGATCAGGGCCCTGGCGAACGTCGGCGTTCCCGGACCCGAGCGGCGGATCGACTCGTACTCGTTCGAGCTCTCGGGCGGCATGCGCCAGCGGGCGATGATCGCGATGGCGCTGGTCTGCGGTCCGCGGCTCCTGATCGCCGACGAGCCGACCACGGCCGTCGACGTCACCACTCAGGCCAACCTGCTGGACCTGCTGAAGGAGCTGCAGCGCGAGTCCGGCATGGCCATGCTGTTCATCACCCACGACCTCGGCGTCGTGGCCGAGATCGCCGACGACGTCGCCGTCATGTACCTGGGCACCATCGTCGAGCGCGGCACGGCGCAAGAGGTCTTCGCGGACGCGAAGCACCCGTACACGCGCGCCCTGCTGCGGTCGATGCCGGACCTGCGCGCGCGGAGGCGCGCCCGGCTGGCGACGATCCGCGGCACCGTGCCCCACCCGCTCAGACGTCCGCCCGGCTGCCCGTTCCACGACCGCTGCGACCTCGCGATGCCGGGCGTGTGCGACGCGGAGGAGCCGCCGACCGTAGACATGGGCGGCGGCCACGAGGTCGCTTGCCACCTCTACGCCGAGGGCGCCTCCCCGGACTGGCAGGTGCTCGAGGCCGGCTCCCCGGCGGGCGATCCGCGAGACGTCGCGGGGCCGCCGACCCGTCCCGCCGCGCCCGCAGGGCCGGCGGGCGCCGGAGAGCCTCTGCTGGAGGTCATCGACCTCAAGACGCACTTCCCCATCACGAAGGGATTCTTCAACCGCGTCGTCGGCCGCGTGAAGGCGGTCGACGGCGTCACCCTGACCGTCTACAAGGGCGAGACGCTGGCCGTGGTCGGCGAGTCCGGCAGCGGCAAGACGACCCTCGCGCACAGCATCATGCGCCTGCACGACCCTACGTCGGGGACCGTGGCCTTCCACACCAGATCCGGGGAGGTCGTGGAGCTCTCGGGTCTGCCGCGCGACCGGCTGGCGCCTTACTACAAGGAGATCCGCATGGTGTTCCAGGACCCCAACTCGTCCTTGGACCCCCGCATGCCCGTCATCGACATCGTCGGAGAGTGCCTGGTCATCAACAGGCTGGCCAAGGGCCCCGAGCTCGAGGCCCGCGTGCGCTCGCTGCTGGAGCAGGTCGGCCTGGACCCCGAGTTCGTGCGCCGCTACCCACATGCCTTCAGCGGCGGCCAGAGGCAGCGCATCGGGATCGCTCGTGCGCTGGCGCCCAACCCGACGCTGATCGTCGCCGACGAGGCCGTGTCGGCGCTCGACGTGTCGGTGCAGGCGCAGATACTCAACCTACTCAGCGACCTCCAGGAGGAGCTGGGGCTCACATACGTATTCATCTCGCACGACCTCGGCGTCGTGGCCCACGTGAGCGACCGCGTCGCGGTGATGTACGCAGGCCGGGTCGTGGAGCTCGCCGGGACGGCCGCGCTCTTCGACTCGCCCCGGCACCCTTACACCGAGGCTCTCCTCTCCGCGGTGCTGCGGCCCGATCCGTCGGCGCGGGGAGACGCGAGCCGCATCCGCCTCACGGGCGAGGTCGCCGACCCCGCAGACCCGCCGCCGGGCTGCCCCTTCCATCCGCGGTGCCGCTACAGCCGCCCAGATTGCGCCACGCGCGTGCCCGAGCTTAGGGAGGTCGCGCCGGGTCGTCAGGTGGCGTGCCACTACGCGGAGGAGCTCGAGCTCACGGGCATGCAGATCGGGGACAGCGGCCCCGCCGCCGCGAGCCCGCAGACGAGTCCCACCGCCGCCGAGGCGTAGCCGAAAGGTGAAGAGGAGCCCTGCCTTGAAGATCCGCTTCGCAGACACCCTCACGAGCCGCGACACCCACAGGCACATCCCGCACTACTTCCACGTCCCCGAGGGGACGACCAGGTTGCACGTGGAGTTCAGCTACGAGCCGCGCTTCAGCGCCGGGCAGTCCAACCACAACCAGATGAGCCTGTCGCTGGCCGACCCGGCCGGTCCGCGCGGTGTGTACTACCTCTTCCGCGAATACGGCATCACTATCGACGAGGTCCAGCCCACGCCCGGCTTCAACGCCGGCCCCGTGCGGCCGGGCACCTGGCTGATCGAGGTCGATACCTACCGTCTGCTGCCCCCTGACGACATCAGGTACGTGATCGACGTCGAGCTGTCTTCCGAGCCCATCGACGGGCCGCCGGTCGTCTACCGCCGGCCCGAGAGGGCGAGCCGGGGTCCCGGTTGGTACCGCGGCGACCTGCACTCCCACAGCCTGCACTCCGACGCCAGCTGGGACGTGCCCGACCTGGTGGCGTTCGCACGCCGCCGCGGCCTCGACTTCGTGACCCTCACGGACCACAACACGGTGTCGGGTCTGCCGCAGCACGAGAGCCTCGCGACCAACGACCTGCTGACGATGGGAGGGCTCGAGCTGACCACCTACTACGGCCACGCCGTCGTGCTCGGCACCCGGCGCTGGTTCGAGTGGCGCCTCGACACGCCCGAGCGGCACACGATGCGGGAGCTCGCGCAGCAGGTGCTGGACGCCGGCGCCTTCTTCGTCACGGCGCACCCGATGTCACCGGGAGACCCAGAGTGCTCGGGCTGCCACTGGGAGTTCCAGGACATGCGGCCGGGCAACTCGCAGGCCGTGGAGGTGTGGAACGGCGGCTGGGGGAGGTACAACGAGATGTCCCTCCAGCTCTACTACTCCTGGCTGAACGAGGGTCACCGCCTGGTCGCCACGGCCGGCTCCGACCTTCACGGCGACCCGGGCGAGAGGTGGCCCCGCTGGGGCGTGAACGTCGTCTACGCGGAGGACCTCACGGAGGAAGCGGTGCTGGCGGGCTTGCGGAACGGGCACAGCTACATCTCGTCGGGGCCAGAGCTGCTGCTCACGGGCCGGGCCCGAGACGCCGCCGGCGCGGAGGTAAGGGCCATGTGCGGCGACACGCTGCCGGCGTTTGGCGCCGGCGTCGAGGCGCGCTGGTCGGGGGCGGGAGAGGGCGACCGCGTGCGCCTCGTCGTCGACGGCGCGGTCGTGGAGGAGGTCCCTGCCGGTCGGGACGGCTCGCGCGCCTGGCAGGTGGGTGAGCGCGCGAGCTGGTGCACGGTCGAGCTGCGTGACGCGAGCGGCGAACTGCACGCCGTCAGCAACCCGATCTACCTGGTTCGGGCGGCGGGGAGAGCCGAGGCGGGGGCCAGTTGAGCAGCGGCGCTGCTCCCGGTAGTGGTCTCGCTGAGCCATCGAGCCTGGACCTCGCCTCCGTCGCAGCGGTCGTGTCCGACATGGACGGGGTGCTGTGGCGGGGTGCCGAGTACCTGCCGGGCGTCACCGAGTTCTTCGAGCTCTTAGGTCGGCTCGGCGTGCCGTACGTCTTCGCCACCAACAACAGCGGCACCGAGCCGGAGGCGTACGCCGCGCGGCTGCGCGCCGGCGGTGTCCCCGGCGTGAGCGCGAGGCAGGTCGTGACGTCGGGGACCGTAATGGCGGAAGTGCTGAGCGTCCGCTACCCGTCGGGCACCGCGGTCCACGTGCTGGGCAGCCCGGCCCTGAAGGCCGCCTTGGAGGAGGTCGGATTCGTCGTCTCCGACCCTTCCGCGCCCGGCGACGTCGAGGTAGTGGTGGTCGGGATCGACACCACGCTGACGTACGACAAGCTGGCGCTCGCGGCACGTCGCATCCTGAACGGAGCCGCGTTCTACGGCACGAACGGGGACGTGAGCCTGCCCACCGCCGGCGGGCTGGCTCCCGGTACTGGCAGCATCCTGGCCGCCCTCACCGCGGCCACCGGGACGGCTCCGCAGGTGGTGGGCAAGCCGGAGCGCCACATCTTCCGCTCGGCGGTCCACCGGCTCGGCTCGTCTCCCGACCGGACGCTGATGGTCGGCGACCGCCTGGACACCGACGTCCTGGGCGCGCAACGATCCGGGATGAGGACGGCGCTGCTGCTCACGGGGGTCGAGAGCCCGGCGTCGGCCGCCGCGTCGGCCGTGCGGGCCGACGCGGTGTTCGCCGACCTGCCCGCGCTGTCGCGGGCGTGGGGGGCGGCGCGGAGCGCGCCGGGAGGTGACCGTTGAGCCTCGGCATCTGCGTCATCGGGGCCGGAATGGTGGGGGCGGCCCACGCGGCGGCCTACCGGGCGTACCTGCCACGCTTCCGGACGGGCGGCTCGAGCCTCGATCTCCTCAGCGTGTGCGACGTTAGGCGGGAGGCAGCCGAGGCGGTCGCCGCCCGCTACGGCTTCCGCGAGGCCGTCACCGACTGGCGTGAGGCGGTGGCGGACGAGCGCGTCGGCCTCGTGAGCGTCGCCCTGCCCAACGCGGAACACGAGGAGGTCGTGCTGGCGGCGCTGGCCGCCGGCAAGCACGTCCTATGCGAGAAGCCGCTCGCGCTTACGGCCGCCGGAGCCAGACGGATGGCGGAGGCCGCCGCCGCGGCCGGCGTGGTGGCTCGCACGATGTTCAACTACCGGCGCCTGCCGGCCGTCGCCGAGGCGCTGCGGCGCGTCGGTGCCGGCGAGATCGGCGCCTTCACCGACCTGCACATCGCCTACCGCACCGAGTACGCCGCCGACCGAGAACTCCCCTTCTCGTGGCGCTACGACCGCACCACTGCCGGCGGGGGCGCGCTCGTCGACGTCGGCGCGCACGCGGTCGACCTCGCGCTGGCGCTATGCGGGCCGGTGGCGGAGGTGGTCGGGGCGCTGGAGAGCGTCGTCGTGAAGGAGCGTCGCATGCCGGCCGCGGCCGTGTCGGGGCACTCGCGCGCGGTCCTGGGCGATGAGCGCCGCTCCGTGGACACCGACGACGTGTTCTCGGCGCTGCTGCGCTTCCAGAGCGGTTGTCAGGGGCACCTCCTCGCCAGCCGCATGGCCGTGGGGCACGGCAACTCGCTGACGTTCGCCCTCGCGGGGACGGAGGGGAGCCTGCGGTTCGACAGCGAGCGGCCGAACACCTACGACATCGCCGTGCGGCGACACGGGGAGGCGTCGCACTTCGAGCGGGTGCACGTCGGCGCGCGGTCGCCCTACGTCGCCGAGCTGCTGCCCGTGCCGCACGACGGGGTCACGGTGGGGTACTCCGAGGCGTTCGGCTTCGCCGTCGCCGACTTCCTCGAGGCGGTCGTGAACGGCGCTGACGGGCACGGAAGGCCCTTCGCGGACGGCGTGGCCGCGGCCGAGGTGATCGAGGCGATGCAGGCGTCCGCGCGCCTGGGTGTGCCGGTGAGGGTGGGGGTGCGGCGGTGAGGCGCCGCCCGGGGAGCGACGGACCCGCGCGGGCGGGTGGTCGGCGGTGAAGCTCGGCCTCATGACCGACGGGCTGGCGCACCTCAGCCGCGCCGACTGCCTCGACCAGGTGGCGTCGTGGGGCCTCGAGGCCGTCGAGTTCGGGCTGGGCGGATGGTCTAGCGCGCCGCACGTCGACCTGGATGCCCTGCTGCGCAGCGCCGCCGAGCGTCGCCGGCTGCTCGACGAGGTCGCGGACCGCGGCCTCCTCATCTCCGCCCTCAACGCCTCGGGCAACCAGCTCCACCCCGGACCGTCGGGCGCGGCCGACAGCGCGAAGGTCGACGCCACCGTGGAGCTGGCCGTGCTCCTGGGCGTCCGCCGGGTGGTGCTGATGTCCGGTCTGCCGGGCGCGCCCGGCGACACCTACCCGAACTGGATCACCACGTCGTGGCCGCCCGAGACCCTCGAGGTCCTGGAGTGGCAGTGGCGCGAGCGCCTGGTGCCGTACTGGCGCGAGCTGACGGTGCGGGCGCACCGCGCCGGCGTGCTGCTCTGCATCGAGCAGCACGGCCGCCAATGCGTCCACAACACCGAGACGTTCCTGAGGCTGCGCGAGGCGGTCGCCGCCGAGGTCGGCGAGGCCGCGGCGGAGGTGTTGAGGGTCAACTTCGACCCCAGTCACCTGCTGTGGATGGGCGGCGAACCGGTCGAGGCGATCCGTGCGCTGGGCGGAAGCATCGGGCACGTCCACGCCAAGGACACCCGCCTCGAGGAGAAGCACCGCCGCGACGGGCTCCTCGACGCGAACCCCAACGTGCCGGTCGAGGCGCGCGCGTGGAACTACGTGAGCGTGGGCCGCGGACGCTCGGCCGCGGAGTGGGCGCGCGTCCTCGGGGCGCTCCGGGACGTCGGGTACGACGACGTCCTGAGCATCGAGAACGAGGACCACTCC
>DASVDQ010000145.1 GCA_036381035.1 Trueperaceae bacterium
GGTTCCCACTGCGGGGATGCCGGCCTGGATCATGCCAGGCGTAGCAATGAGCTCTCCGACCTTGTTTGTCTTGTCGGGGTAGAAATTCTCTGTTACTCCAACATGAACGTCAAGGTGGTCCAGATCAGGCTCCAGGTTGAATGTGCCACCGGAGTTCCTGCCCAAGTTGTGCGTAACCTGGATAGCGATCATCGAAGATGCGACCTCAGGAGGAGCAGGAGTCGATGGAGCAAAGATGTCCCCGGTGGTGGTCACGAATGAACTGTCAGACCAAGGGCCGAAGTGCGGCGGCACCGCATTGTCCGCTGCTCGGATCTGAAGCTCATACGTCATACCAGGAGTAAGCTCCAGGAGCGTGAAAGCGTTTGTGCCCCATCCAACGTAGGACGTTTGCCACTGCGGGTCAACGCTCACCGGCTCGCTGATGAGCGCACCCCACCTGTTGCCCTGGAGATCACTCCACTTGAACCCACTTCCAGGAGCCAGGTTGAGAACCTTCACGTTGGCGTATGAGAACTTCGTTGTACCGCTTGTATTGCCACTGACCAAGAAGGAACGTACACCAGCAGGGCCAGGACCAGTGAAGGTGCCGTCTGTCGCCACGACGTTCCAGGCGCTGGGCTCTGCCTCCCAATCCTTTGCCCAAATCTTCAGGCTCAAGGTGTCTCCGTCCACCTGGAACTTCACGCGGTACCATGTACCGATGCTGTGCGTGAGGTTTGGAATGGTAACCGACCCAAGGATGGTCTCTGCCCCACCCACTCGCTTGAGAATTCGTGCGATGATCGTCTGGTCGGTGCCGAAGCGGCACACACCCATGTAGAAGTTGTTGCCATCGGTGTACCGGAGCATGCCGGCTGCATAGTGGGCAGCACCCGAGGCTAGAGTGTCTGTAGAGACATCAAACGTCAGCACCGCATCAGCGACATTACCTCGGAAACTACGGCGTGAAACGTTTGTGTTGGTGCAAATGTGGAAGCCTATGCCGTTCCCTGCGCCATAATCAAAGGTGTTGCCACCCTCGTTGGTCCAGCCCGTGGGCCAGCCGCCGCTCACAAGCTCCAAGAAGTTCTCCTGGAAAACTTGCTGGTATCCAGCAAGTTTCCCCCACCTCACCTTGTACCCGATGTAGTGGCTCGTGCGGTGCCGAATCTCATAGTGATCGCCATCTGTGATAGTCGATCCATCGAGGTTCAGCGGTGTGTCCCACTGTGCTCGGATCGCAGCCTTGGTCGTGTTGGTCTCACCGGACTGGTATGCACCGACTGAGAATCCGGTGAACGTAGGTGCGGCAGGGATCGTGAAATCAGATGCCCCTGAGGAAGGCAGGCTAGGG
>DASVDQ010000146.1 GCA_036381035.1 Trueperaceae bacterium
CCCAACCCCGCGAGCAGCACGGCGGACCCGGCTCGTAGGCGCGGCACGCGCGTGGCGCTCGTGCGCGCGTCGAGGCGCGACTGCAGCCAGGAGCCCGCGGCCCAGCTTATGGAGCCGGTGGCGATCACCGCGCCCGTGACCGTGGACGAGTAGCCGTGGACGGAGGTGAGCATCAGCGCGAGGAACGCCTCGACGCCCACCATCGCCGCGAAGAGCAGGCCGCGTCCGGCCACGACGGCGGGCAGTCCCGGCCTGAGCCAGAGGGCGCCCGTAGGAAGGAGCTCGCGCAGGCCGAACAGGGCCGCCGCGGACCCGGGCAGCGCGAGGGCCGCGGCGAGCCACGCACGGTCGTCGCCGACGCCGACCAGGAACAGGCCGGTGCCCAGCGCCAGGAGCAGCGCCGGGGCCAGGGTGCGGACCGGCGCTGGAGGCGCCGGCGGCGGCACGAGGTGCCGGAAGCGGGGCACGGTCATCGCGCCCACGACGACCAGCAGCGGCAGGATGCCCCAGAAGACCGCGCGCCAGTGCACCGCCTCGGCCACGAAGCCGGCGACGGTCGGGCCGAGCAGCGCCGGCACGACCCAGGCGCTCGACGTCAGCGCCATCATCCGCGCCCTGCGGCTGTCGGGGTAGGCGCGGGTGATGGCCGTGAGCATGACCGTGCTGAGTCCCCCGCCGCCCAGGCCCTGCAGCACGCGACCGGCGACGACCAGCGACATCGTCGACGCCGACCCGCTCACGGCGAGCCCGAGCCCGAAGGCGACGAGGCTGAGGGCGAGGGGCCGCGCCAGCGACCCGCTGTCGGCGAGCCGGCCCGCGGCGACGGTGCCGAGCAGCGAAGCCAGCAGGAAGCCGCTGAAGATCCACCCGTAGAGCCGCAGGCCGCCGAGCTCCTCGGCGAGGCGCGGCGCCACCGTCACGACGGCCAGGGACTCGAAGGCCGCGAGCGTGACGCCGAGCAGGATCCCGATGGTCAGGGACCGCTGTGCGAGACCGGCGCCGTCAGCGGAGCGCGGTGCGGGCGACGCGTCTGCGGCTGCGGAGGGGGCGGGACGGGCGCCGGTCATCGCGCGCCAATGTATCGCCCGCCCGGCGCCGAGTCGGCACGCGCCGCCTCGCCTTCCCGCCTTCCGGTGCCTCGGGCGACTCCGGCCTGGGCCCGCCACCTTCGCGCGTCTCGCGCGCGGCGCGCCCCGCGCCGAGCTCGCCACGACGCCGGTGCGGGGTCGCTAGCTGAGGGGCCCCTCCCGCGCGGCGCGCTCGACCTTGCCGCGCTCGACCTCGGCGGCGAGGTCCTCGAGGGCGTCCCGCCAGAAGGCCCGGTAGTGCGCGAGCCACTCGTCGATGGTGCGCAGGGGGCCCGGGTCGAGCGCGTAGATCCGCCTGCGGCCCTCGGCCCGGACCGTGGCGAAGCCGGCGTCCCGCAGCACCTTGAGCTGCTGCGAGACCGCCGACTGCGTGATCCCGAACTCGTCGCCGACGACGTCGACGACCTCGCCGGACGTGCGCTCGCCCTCGGCGAGCAGCTCCACGATGCGGCGCCTCACCGGGTCGCCGAGGACCGCGAACGGGTGCACGGCCGGCCTACTCTCCCCCCTCACCCCCGCCCATGCCCGCGGACTGGTCCTCGCTCCCGCCCATGCCCGCGGGCTGCAGCTCGCCGGAGTAGAAGGCGCGCGTGGTCTCGGCGGCGGCCAGCGCCGCCTCCTCGGGCGTGCCGGCGTCGGCGTCGGCCCGGCCCCACGCCTGGCTGGAGAAGCGGTAGAGGCCCTTGGCCTCCGGCGACAGCGCCCATGCCTCCTGCGCCTCGGGCGGGCGCTCCGAGGTCGGGTCCTCCAGGTGGAGGGCCAGGCCGAGGAAGCCGAGGTCCCAGCCGACGCCGACGGCGCCAGGGCCGAACTTGTCGGTGAAGCCGGGCATCACGGGCGACTCGTGCTCGAGCTCGAGCCGCGTGCCCTCGCCGTCGGGCACGAAGCGCAGCGTCAGCCAGCTCACGCCGCCGCCGTACTCCCAGGTGACGCGGATGCGTTCCGGCTCCACGCACTCCTCGATGGTCCCGCCCGCGTTGCCCTGGAGCTGGTACTTGCCGCCCACGCGCAGGTCGCCGCTGATGGGCATGAACCAGCGCCGCAGGCGGTCAGGGTTCGTGACCGCGTCCCACAGGTCGAGGGCGTGCGTCGGGTAGGTGCGGCCCGCGTGCACCACCACGGTCTGCTGCCCGTCCCGCGTGCCGTGCGCCACCCTGCGCTCCATCACCGCCAGGTGTCTCTCCAGGCCTTCGGCCATGACGTTCCTCCTTCGCGGCCTGTGGCCTGCCGGCCGCTCTCGGCATCCTATTAGCAACTGCTAATAGATTGCAAGTGGGAGCATCTGGCGCCCTCGCCCGAGCGCGCCGGCGGGGAAGTCGGGAGCCACACCTCGCCCGCTGCCGCCCGGGTCGCGGTCCCACCTCCCGTGCGGCCACGTGGGGCCGGCGCGACCGGGCTACCTCGCGCCAGCTGCGACCTGGCCCTCTCCCGTCCACCGGCCGGCGATGCCCTCCAGCCACAGCTCCGCCTCGTGCGGCCAGCGC
>DASVDQ010000147.1 GCA_036381035.1 Trueperaceae bacterium
CCGCGCGCAGGGCCAGCTCGCCGCCGTGATCAAGGCCGTCGAGGAGGGCCGCCCCTGCCCCGAGGTCGCGACGCAGCTCGCCGCGACGTCGAAGGCGCTCGACCGCGCCGGCGTGGCGCTGGTCAGCTCCGCCATGCAGGATTGCCTGGCCGGGCCCGAGGCCTCGTCCGCGGACGCGATCACGCCGAGCGACTTCGAGCGGCTGCTGATGATGTTCGCGTGAGTTGCCCTGTGGGCGCTGCCGACGTTCCGTCGCCCCTGCCGACTCGGCGGGTGAAGCGCTGATCCAGGTCGAGCTTCGGTCCCGTCCCTGAACCGAGACCTAGCGTCGAGGCCGGTCTTCCTCGCTACCGGCTGCTTTGCTCACCGCTGGGTTCGAAGGTGAGGCTCTCCGGGCCTATGGTCGCGACCTGGCCGGGGCACACGGGGCGAGCCACGCCAGGGTCATGAGTGAGAGCTTGAGGACACGTCGCATGGCCGGCCGGCTCGGCACGGAGCTCCCTTCGGCGTCCAGGCGCGTGCTCGAGCGGCGGTTCACCGCGTTCAGGGGGCAGCCGAGCTCGACCTGACCGTGGTGGAGGCGGTTGCCGAGGTCGAGCCAGTAGCAGACGCGCGAGCGCGGGTGGGTGACGGCCTCGTGGACGGAGGCGCGCGCCTCGCGCGAGTCCACGCACGAGATGACGGCCTTGGGCCGCGCCTCCATCACGTCGACGGAGGTGAGGTGTCGCGGCATGGCCGCCCACGCGATGCCGGTGCCGAGGTGCATGCGCTCCACGAGTACCTCGGCCTCGTTCCGGCCCACGTCGCGCCAGGTGGATTCGTAGATGCGCCGGTGCAGGTGGTGCTCGTGCTCGCGGTCTCTTTGCTCGATGGGGTTGGCGGACGGTGCACCGTCAAGCTATGGTGAGCGCACTTCACTTTGAACCTAGGGGAACTATGAGCAGCGCGACGTTCTTCGACGGGCCCACGGGCAGGTTCTCGCTGGGTGAAGCCATCTCGACCTCGCGGGCGTTGATCAAGGGGACCAAGCGGCACGTGTTCGGCCTGATGGTGCTCAGCTTCGTAGTGACGTACGCCCTGGACTGGGCGTTCGGGCCGACCGTCTCCTACGTCGGCATCCGTCAACATGCCACCTACTCGTCGGAAGCGCACCGTTGGTTCTACTTGGCGCTCGGTGGGGCGCTCAACGCCGTCGGGGCTCTCGTATCGACGAACATCGGTTTGCTCCGCGCCGCGGGCGAGGAGGCGACGCTGAGCCGAGCCTTCCGCAGGCTGGACCGCCTGCCGTGGATCATGGTCGCGATGGTGCCGTTCAGCATGCTCATGCAGGACCTACTCGAGACCAGTTCCTGGCTGACGTTGACGGTGGTGATGCTGGCGGCCAGCCCGGCGGTGTTCTTCGGCAACTTCGTCCTCGACCGCAACCTGAACGCGTTCCAGGCGATAGCGAGGTCCTACACTTTCACCTTCGCCAACTTCGGCCAGCTCTTCCTCTACTTCTTGCTGGCCCTAGGTTTGTGCGCGCTCATACCCCTATCTCTCGGGATCGGCGCCATCTGGATCGTCCCGTTCCTGCTCATCGCCAACGCGGTCATCTACGCGATGGGCCAGGGGCTGCAGGACGACTACCGTCCATGAAGCGGCTTCGGCCCCGCCGGTAGCTTCCGTCTGTAGCACCTAGGGCGTCGCGGAGCGTCTTCCCTGCCCCCGCGAGGTGCTCGGGGGGAAGCGCCCGAGCGCCTGCATGTGCTCCCAGAACTGTCCGTAGCTCTGCTCCCAACCCCGCGACGGGCTACCGACACCCACGTGTGTGAAGGAGCTGCGGAAGGACCCCCTCGACGCAACCACCCTGGTCGCGAGCGCGAGCGTGTTCCCGGGCAGGAACGACGCGCCGCCAAAGCGGTTGACCTCCAGCTCGAGGGCACCGGCCAGTGGCTGAAGGGCAAGAGCCTCGACACCTTCGCCCCGCTCGGTCCGTGGCTCGTGACCGCCGACGAGGTCCCCGACCCGCAGGACCTGCGCCTGTGGCTCAGCGTCAACGGCGAGACC
>DASVDQ010000148.1 GCA_036381035.1 Trueperaceae bacterium
TGGCCGACGCTCGGACGACTCGGACACGTCAACGCGCCCGCGAGGACTCCACTGAGGCACGCAAGGAACGCTTCCTCAAGGAGCTCGCGCGCCGAGCGAACGTCAGCGCCGCCGCCAAGAAGGCGAAGATCCCGAGAAGCACCGTCTACGACTGGTACAAGGCCGACGAGGAGTTCGCCAGGCGCTGGGACGAGGCTGTCGACGTCGCCGTGGACGGCCTCGAGGAGGAGGCGTGGCGGCGCGCGAAGGACGGCGTTCTGAAGCCCGTCTACCAGAAGGGCGAGAAGGTCGGGCAGGTGCGCGAGTACAGCGACCAGCTGATGGTGACGCTGTTGAAGGCGCACAAGCCGGAGAAGTACCGGGAGCGGACCTCGACGGAGCTGTCGGGTCCTGGGGGTGCTCCGTTGGGGCCTGTCGCGATCAACGTGTACATCCCCGACAACGGCCGCGACAACGGCCGCGACAGCAGCCCTAGCGAGCCGGAGGGCTAGCTCGGCATGGCCTCGAGGAAGACCAGCCGGTACAGTTCGGCGCCGCGCGAGATCGCCTCCGCGACGCTGGAGACTCGCCAGCGGCGGCCACGCCACTCGACAACCTGGCCGGCGGCCGCACTGCTCAGTGCGTGCGGGCGTACCCCGGAGACCGGGACGATCAGCTTCTGGACTTGTTGCTTGACCATGATTGGTCCTTTCTGGCGGCGGCGAGACACACCGCCCCACTCCCAGTTGAGGGGTTTGCGCCTGGCGAGCGCGGGAAAGTTTAGAGAGGCGGCGGCGTCGACGTGAGCACAACGCTCGAGCGGCCCGTCATCGAGATCCGGCCACAGCCCGGCCCCCAGGAAGCGTTCCTCGCGACGCCGGCCGACATCGCGTTCTTCGGCGGAGCGGCCGGCGGCGGGAAGAGCTGGGCGCTCCTCCTCGAACCCATCCGGCACATCAACAACCCCCGCTTCGGCGGCGTCATCTTCCGCCGCGAGTTCGTCCAGATCAGCCAAGAAGGCGGCCTATGGGAGAAGAGCACCGAGCTCTACCCACTCCTCGGCGCCGACCCGAACATCGGCGCCGTCCGCTGGACCTTCCCAACAGGCGCACGCATGCGCTTCGCGCACCTGCAGCACGAGCACGACGTGCACAAGTACCAAGGCGGCGAGATCGCCTACGTCGGCTTCGACGAGCTCACACACTTCAGCGAGAGCCAGTTCTTCTACCTCGTCTCCCGCAACCGCTCGACGTCAGGCGTGAGGCCGTACATCCGCGCCACCTGCAACCCAGACCCCGACAGCTGGGTGCGGCGCTTCATCGACTGGTGGATCGGCCCCGACGGGTACCCCATCCCCGACCGGTCCGGCGTCATCAGGTGGTTCGCCAGGGTCGGTGACGAGCTCGTGTGGGCGGACACGCGGGAGCAGCTGCTCGCGGAGCACCCCAGCGTCGAGCCGGACGACCCCCTGTCGTTCACGTTCATCGCGGCCAGGCTCGACGACAACCCCGCCCTCCTCGCGAAGGACCCCGGCTACCGCGCGCGCCTGCGGGCCCTGCCGCTCGTCGAACGTGAGCGCCTCCTGGGCGGCAACTGGAACATCCGGCACAGCGCGGGCCTGCTCTTCAAGCGCGCGTGGTGCGAGCTCGTCGACCAAGCGCCCGCCGGCCTGACCATGGTCCGCGCCTGGGACTTCGCCGGCACCCCGCCCAGCCCATCGAATCCCGACCCGGACTGGACGGTCGGCACGAAGGTCGGCCGCGGGCCCGGCCGCGCGCCGGAGCACTACGTCCTCGATGCAGTCCGCCTCCGCGGCAGCCCCAGCCAGGTGCAGAAGCTCTTCATCGACACGGCCCTCGCCGACGGGCCCGGCGTGATCCAGGTCATCCCCCAGGACCCCGGCGAGGCCGGCAAGACCGTCGCCCAGCAGCGCGCCACCCTGCCCGAGCTGCAGGGCATCGCCGTGCGGATCGTGCGGCCTACGGGCGACAAGGTGACCCGCTTCCAGCACGCGAGCTCGCTGGCCGAGCAGGGCCTTCTCAAGGTCGCCCGCGGATCCTGGAACGACTGGTGGTTCTCGGACCTCGAGGCGTTCCCGGACGCCACCCACGACGACACGGCCGACAGCCTCAGTGACGCAGTGAACAACTGCCCGGCGCCTTCAGCGTTTCGGGTGAGG
>DASVDQ010000149.1 GCA_036381035.1 Trueperaceae bacterium
CCGGCCCTCCCGACCCGGAGAGTCCGCTACCCGTCATCCCTGCGCCGTACTCGCAGGAGCAGGCGCTTCAGTACCTGCAGTACCTCGACGGCATGATCGACGAGGCCGTCGATACCCTCGACTTCGCGGCAGCGGAGAGCGGCTTCCACCGGTACAGGGTGCCCAAGCTGGAGCATCAGGTGATCAACGTGAGGCACCTCAACCACCACATGGCTCAGCTCGCCGACAGGCTCACCGCGGCAGGTGTCGGCGCGGTGCGCTGGGTGGGGGCCAGACGGCCCGCCTGAGGACTTGATGGTGAGCGGCCGGTCAGCTCGGAGAACACGCGACCAGCTTCGCAAGAGGATGGTGGGTCGCCCGGGACTCGAACCCGGAACCCGCTGGTTAAAAGCCAGCTGCTCTACCGATTGAGCTAACGACCCCAGCGGGGGAGAGCCGACCGCCCGCGGCGCGTGCCGCGGCGCGCCGCCGGGGAGCGAGCGCTCGCCCGGCGCCGCGCGCGTTCCCGATGATACCGCGTCGAAGACGCTCGCCGGGCGTCCCGCGCCGTCGCCACGATCCGCCCGCCGGAGCTTGCCGGTGCGAGGCTCCCGGGCGTCCGCGCCGTGCCTCCGCCGGAGCTGCCCGACGCGGAGACGCCGGTGTTTCTCCCCGGGTCCCGCTCGCCTTGTTGGGGGGTGGGGCCGTTGCTAGACTGACGCCATCTCGTGTTCGTGAAATCGCGCACGAGTGCCCATGAGATGGGTGAGCGCGGCCCACGGCGCGAGGAGGTGCGGCGGCGCCCGAGGGCGAGGCGCCGCGGCGCTCACGGGAACGCGGAGGACAGGGAGGGGCGCAAGTGTACGCCGAACTGCTGATGATGTTCCTCGCGGCCGGCCTCATCGCGGCGCTGGCGCTGGTGGCCGGCTCCCTCGTGGGCCCCAAGCGCGCCACCGAGACGACGCTGTCGCCCTACGAGTCCGGCATACCAGCGCTGGGCACGGCCCGCGAGCGCTTCCCCGTCCACTTCTACCTGGTGGCGATGATCTTCATCGTCTTCGACCTCGAGACGGCCTTCTTCTACCCGCTGGCCGTCAAGTTCAGGGCCGCCCCGCAGTTCCTCCTCGCCAACGCCGTGATCTTCGTCCTGCTGCTGGCGGTGGGGTTCGTCTACCTGCTGCGCAAGGGCGTCTTCCACTGGAAGTGAGCATGGGACTGCGCGACCTCTTCGAGAAGGACGTTCAGGAGCTCGAGGCCGAGGGCATCCTGTTCACGACCCTGCAGAACCTCGTCAAGTGGGGCCGCAGCAACAGCCTGTGGCCCGTCACGTTCGGCCTCGCCTGCTGCGCCATCGAGATGATGGCGGCCACGAACTCGCGCAACGACCTGGCGCGCTTCGGCTCAGAGGTGTTCCGCGCCAGCCCCAGGCAGGCCGACGTCATGATCGTCGCCGGACGCCTGTCGAAGAAGATGGCGCCGGTGATGCGACGCGTCTACGAGCAGATGCCGGAGCCGAGGTGGGTCATCAGCATGGGCGCCTGCGCCTCGTCTGGCGGCATGTTCAACAACTACGCGATCGTGCAGAACGTCGACTCCGTGGTGCCGGTGGACATCTACGTCCCCGGCTGCCCGCCGCGCCCGGAGGCGCTGATCTACGCCGTGCAGCAGCTACAGAAGAAGGTCAGGGGCGAGGCGTTCGACGAGCGGGGCGTCGCCCTGCCGATGGTCGAGGGCTGGTCGCGCTAGTGGCCCGCGTCTGGTACACGCCCCACAAGCCGGCCGAGGCCGAGGCCCTGCGGCGCGCGTCCGTCGAGGCGCTCACCGGGCTGGGCGGCGCGGTCCGGGAGTTCAAGGGCATGGTCAGCGTCACGCTGCCCAAGGAGTCGCTGATCGAGGGGCTGCGGCGCGTCAAGGAGCTCGGCCTCGAGATGCTCACCGACGTCCACGGCATGGACTACCTCACGTACCCGGGACACCAGGGCAAGCGCTTCTCCGTCGTCTACAACGTGCACGACGTCTCCGGCGCCGCGCGGCTGTTCGTGCGGGTCGACCTCGACGACGGCGAGACCGTGCCCACCTGCACCGCGATATGGCCCGGCGCGAACTTCCTCGAGCGCGAGTGCTACGACATGATGGGCATCGTCTTCGAGGGCCACCCCGACCTCCGCAAGATCCTCACGCCCGAGGACCTCGAGGGCCACCCGCACCGCAAGGACTTCCCGCTCGGCGAGACGCCGACGCTGTTCAACGACGGCCGGTTCATCGACCCGCCGTCGTTCCGCGCCGGCCTCACCGGCCGCGACCCCGGCCTCACCGGGTGGAAGGGCGGCGCCCGCGCCGGCGTCAAGGCCACGCAGGTGCCGGTGCCGCGCTCGAAGCTGGCGAGCAACCTCGACGCCGAAGAGGCGGGTGAGGGCTGATGGCCGCGCGGGCGCCCGAGACGCGCGCGCCGGCCGGGGATGGCCTCGGCGCGTTCGAGACCAAGCGGATGCGCATCAACGTGGGCCCGCAGCACCCCAGCACGCACGGCGTGCTGCGCCTCGTCGTCGACCTCGACGGCGAGCGGATCGTCTCCCTCAAGCCGTACGTGGGCTACCTGCACACCGGCTTCGAGAAGACGATGGAGAACCGCACGTACCAGCAGTGCGTGACGTACTCCAACCGCATGGACTACGTGAACGGCTTCGCGCACGACCTCGCCTACATGCTGGCCGTCGAGAAGCTGATGGACGCCCGCGTGCCCGTGCGGGCCCAGCGCATCAGGGTGATCCTCGTCGAGCTCAACCGGATCGCCAGCCACCTCGTCTTCTTCGGCACGGCGCTCCTCGACATGGGCGCGCTGACGCCGTTCTTCTACTGCATGCGCGAGCGCGAGAAGATCCTCGACATCTTCGAGGCCGTCAGCGGCGTGCGCATGAACTACGGCTACTTCCGCGTCGGCGGTCTCTACCGCGACGTGCCGGAGGACTTCGAGCCGATGGTGCGCGACTTCGTGCGCACCTTCCCCGACTACCTCGCGCAGTACGAGGACCTGTTCATGGGGAACGACATCCTCGAGGCCAGGACGCGCGGGGTCGGCGTGCTCACGAGGCAGCAGGCCCTCGACTGGTGCCTCACCGGCCCGTCGCTGCGCGCCAGCGGCGTGCCGCTCGACTTCCGCAAGGCCGCGCCCTACTCCGGCTACCAGGACTACGACTTCGACGTCCCCTGTTACGACGACGGCGACATCTGGGCCCGCATGCAGGTGCGGATGGACGAGATGCGCGAGAGCCTCGGCATCGTGCGTCAGGCCATGGACATGCTCGAGCCCGGCCCCGTCATCGACCCCGACCGCCGCATCAGCCTGCCGCCGCGCCGCGAGCTCGAGACCTCGATGGAGGCGGTGATCTTCCACTTCAAGCTCGTCACCGAGGGGTTCCACCCGCCCAAGGGCGAGGTCTACGTGCCCACCGAGAGCGCGCGCGGAGAGCTCGGCTACTACATCGCCAGCGACGGCGGCTCGATGCCTTACAGGGTGAAGGTCCGCGCCCCCAGCCTCGCGAACCTGCAGTCGCTCGAGGTGTCGAGCAAGGGCGGGCTCTTCGCCGACATGGTCATCAACATCGCCAGCTTCGACCCGGTGCTAGGAGACGTCGACAAGTGATCGAGCTGCAGACCGTCACGCCCTTCTTCGCCGACAAGCAGGAGCGCCTGCGGGAGATCCTGGACCGCTACCCGCCCGAGGGCCGGCGCAGCGCGCTGATGCCGCTGCTGTGGGAGGTGCAGAGCGCCGAGCGGCACGTCTCCGAGGCGCGCATGCACGAGATCGCCGAGATCCTCGGCATCAACGTCACCGAGGTCAAGGGCGTGATGACCTTCTACTCGACCTACCACGAGCAGCCGGTGGGCAGGTACCACCTGCAGGTCTGCTCGACGCTGTCGTGCTCGCTGGCCGGCGCCGACGAGATGTACGACCGCCTCGTGCAGGAGCTGGGGATCGTCAACGGCGAGCGCGACCGCGAGGGGCGCTTCAGCCTGCAGAAGGTCGAGTGCCTGGGCTCCTGCGGCTCCGCCCCCGTGCTGCAGGTGAACGACACCTACTACGAGCGGGTCACCAAGAGCCGCTGCGCGCAGCTCATCGCGGCGCTGCGCCGCGACCAGATGCCGGAGCCGTGGCGCGAGCGCGGCGGCGACAACGAAGGGCCCGACGAGGCCGCGCCGTTCTCGCGGGACGGGACGGGGACCCAGGCGCCGGCGGGCGCCTCTCCCGAGGCCTCGCGCCCGGGGGGAGGCGAGGGCTGATGGCGGGCGCCGCGGCCGTCACGCCGCCGGGGGAGGGGCCCATCACCAGCCGCCACGACCCGCGCTTCGAGGTCACCCTCTACCGCCACGTGGGCGTGCCTGGCTCCCACACGCTGGAGTTCTACCGCTCGCACGGGGGCTACGAGGCGGCGCGCAAGGCCCTCACGACCATGACCCCCGAGCAGGTGATCGACGAGGTCAAGGCCTCCGGCCTGCGCGGACGCGGCGGCGCCGGCTTCCCCACGGGCGTGAAGTGGTCGTTCATGCCGCCCGTCGACGACCGCCCCCGCTACCTGCTGTGCAACGCCGACGAGTCGGAGCCCGGCTCGTTCAAGGACCGCTACATCCTCGAGGACGACCCGCACCAGCTCATCGAGGGCATGATCATCGCCGCCTACGCCATGCGCGCCACGTACGGCTTCGTCTACGTCCGCGGCGAGTACCACCTCGGCTACGAGCGTCTGTGGCAGGCGGTGAGGGAGGCGCGCGAGGCGGGCCTCTTGGGCCGGGACGTCCTCGGCGCCGGCTACGCCTTCGACATCACCGTGCACCGCGGCGCCGGCGCCTACATCTGCGGCGAGGAGACCGCGCTGATGAACTCCCTGGAGGGCCTGCGCGCGAACCCGCGACTCAAGCCGCCGTTCCCGGCGGCCGCTGGCCTCTACGGGCAGCCGACGACGATCAACAACGTCGAGAGCCTGGCCAGCGCCGTGCACATCATCGCCAGGGGCGCGGCCTGGTTCTCCGCGATGGGCACGGAGGACAGCAAGGGCACGAAGCTCTACCAGGTCTCCGGGCCCGTGCGGCGCCCCGGCGTCTACGAGATGCCCATGGGCGCCAGTTTCAGGGAGCTGATCTACGACATGGCCGGCGGGCCGACCATGGAGCCCAAGGCCTTCATCCCCGGCGGCTCTTCGACGCCGATGTTCCCCTGGCGCGACGAGTTCCTCGACATGCCCATGGACTTCGGCACGCTGGCGAAGAACGGCTCGATGCTCGGCACCGGCGGCGTGATCGTGATCCCGCGCGAGAAGTGCATCGTGAACGCCATGTACAACGTCGTGCGCTTCTACGCGCACGAGTCGTGCGGCAAGTGCACGCCGTGCCGCGAGGGCGTCGCGCACTGGCTGCCGCTGCTCTACAAGAAGCTCGTCGACGGCCTCGGGACCATGGAGGACGTGCAGCTCATCGAGGACCTGGCCAACAACATACGCGGCACGGCGTTCTGCCCGCTCGCCGACGCCTGCGTGATGCCCGTGCAGGCCAGCTTCAAGTGGTTCCGCGACGAGTACGAGCACCTGGCCACGCACAAGGTGCCCAAGTACCCCAAGAGCGACTGGTGGCAGGCATGAGGGTCAAGGTCAACGACGTCGAGCTGGACCTCGCCCCCGGCACGAGCGCGATCGACGCCGTGTTCGCCGCGGGCGACGACGTGCCGTACTTCTGCAGCCAGGAGTACATGTCGCCCATCGGGGCGTGCCGCATGTGCCTGGCGCGCATCGGCGCGCCGCGCAAGGACAAGGACGGCGCCTGGATCCTCGACGAGCAGACGGGCGAGCCGAAGATCTTCTGGTTCCCGAACCTCATGGCCACCTGCACGACGCAGGTCATGGAGGGGATGGTCATCGACACGCGTTCCGAGCCCGTGAAGCGGGCCCAGAACTCGATGGTCGAGTACACGCTCATCAACCACCCGCTCGACTGCCCCGTCTGCGACAAGGGCGGCGCCTGCGAGCTGCAGGACCGCGCCTACGAGTACGGCTCAGGCATCTCGCGCTTCGAGTTCGACAAGCGCCACCAGGAGAAGCACCACGCGCTCTCGGAGCTGATCACGCTCGACAGGGAGCGCTGCATCCACTGCAAGCGCTGCGTGCGCTACTTCGAGGAGGTGCCGGGCGACAACGTGCTCGACTTCATCGAGCGCGCCAACCGCACCTACATCGGCACCGCCGAGGACGGCCTGCCGAGCAACTTCACCGGCAACATCACCGACATCTGCCCGGTGGGCGCGCTGCTCGACACGACCAGCCGCTTCCGGGGGCGCAACTGGGAGTACCACCACACGCCGTCCGTGACGATGGACGACCCCACCGGCGCCGCCGTGTGGATCGACTCGCGCACCGGACGCGTCGAGCGCGTCAAGGCGCGCCTCAACCCCGAGGTCAACAAGACCTGGATCGACGACGGCACGCGCTTCGGGCACGAGTACGTGGACCACCCGTCGCGCCTGCTCACCCCGCTGGTGCGGCGCGGCGGCGAGCTCGTGCCGGCGTCGTGGGAGGAGGCCGCGGCCCTCGTCGCCGAGCGCCTCGGCGGCCTCAGCGGCAAGGACGTCGGCATCGCCTTGCGCGCCGACGCGACGCTCGAGGAGGGCGTGGGCGCGCTGGCGCTCGCCGAGCACCTCGGCACCGGGCAGGTCGACCACGCCCCGCGGACGGCGGCCTCGGTGGTCCCGCCCCCCGACCTGCGCGCGACGATCGCCGACCTCGCGACCGCCGACGCGATCCTCGTCGTCGGCGACGTCACCGAGGAGGCGGGAATCCTCGACCTCAGGATCAAGGACGCCCTCAAGGGCGTCACCCCGCCGGAGCTGCTGCCGCACGGCGTGCCCATCGCCGACCTGCGGCTCAAGGAGCGCATGCCGCGCCGCCGGGAGGTCCTCGCCGTGGCGGCGCCCTACCGTGTGGACCTCATGCGCTGGGCCGGAGCGGCGCTGCGCTACGCCCCGGGGCAGGAGGCGGCGCTGTTCGCCGCGCTGTCCGGCGAGGCCGGCGCCGAGGCGACCGGCCTGGAGCCCGACCTCGTGAGCGGCGTCGCCGCGCGCCTGAGGGCGGCAGCGCGCGCCGTGGTCGTTCTGGGCGGGACCGTGCTGGCCTCGCGCGAGGCGACGGAGGCGGCGCTGGCGTTCGCGCGCTCCGCGGGGGCGAAGGCGCTGCTCGTCGGTCCGATGGCCGACAGCCACGGCCTCGAGCTGATCGGCGTGCTGCCCAGCCACGCCAGCTACGCCTACCCGGCGATGCTCGAGACGGCGCGGGCCCTCGTCCTCTCCCACCTCGACCCGGCGCAGGACCCCGACGTCGCCGAGCGCCTCAAGCAGAAGGACCTGCTCGTCGTCCACGACAGCTTCATGACCGAGACGGCCGCGCTCGCCGACGTCGTGCTGCCGGCCAAGACCGTGTACGAGCGCGACGGCACCGTCGTGAACCTCGAGGGGCGGTTCCTGCGCGTCAACGCCGCGCCCGTCGAGGGCGGCGCCAGCGAGGACCTCACGGGCGTCGTCCGGTACCTCGGCGAGGCGCTGGGCCAGCGGCTCGAGGGCCGCAGCGTCAGGAGCGCCCAGCGCGTGCTGCGCCAGCGCCTCGACCTCGAGCTCGCCGACCTCCCCGAGTGGGGCGCGTTCCTCGAGCCCAAGCCGGCGGCGCGCGGCGTGCCAGCGCCGGCCGAGCCGCAGGCCAGGCGCCGCGGCGGCAACGTCGTCGTGGCGCCGTCCATGGTGAGGGCCGAATACGCCTACCTCAACCCACGCCTGCTCGCCGAGCGCGGCGGACCGCTGCTGCGCGTCAGCCCTGACGACGCCGCGGCCCTGGAGCTCAGGAGCGGCGACGACGTGCGCCTGCGCGTGGACGGCCTGTGGCGCCGCGCGACCGTGCACGTCACCGACGCGGTGCCGGCCGGGCTGATGACGATCGCCGCCACGCCGGACCAGCCGCAGGGCCTGGCCCACGCCGACCTCTCCAGCCTCGTAGTCCTCCGCGACAGGGAGGCGGTGGCGTCGTGAGCGACTACGTCCGCGACCCGCTGTTCGTGACGTTCGTCAAGGCGTTCGTGCTGTGCCTGATCCTGCTGGGCGGGTTCGCCTACATGACGGTCATCGAGCGCAAGCTCCTGGCGCGCTTCCAGCACCGCTACGGGCCGAACCGCGTCGGGCTCTTCGGCCTGCTGCAGCCGATCGCCGACGCGCTCAAGTCGATATTCAAGGAAGACCTGGTCATGACCAGCGCCGACCGCGTGGTCTACGTGCTGGCGCCGGCCATAAGCATCGTGTGCGCGCTCTCGGCGTTCGGCGCGATCCCGGCCGGACCGCCGGGCAGCCTCTTCGGCTTCAACCCGTGGGTGATGGACCTCGACGTCGGCGTGCTCTACGTCCTGGCCGTGACCAGCCTGGGCGTCTACGGCATCTTCCTCGGCGGCTGGGCGTCGAACAGCAAGTACGCGCTGCTCGGCTCCCTGCGCTCCTCGGCGCAGATCATCAGCTACGAGCTGGGCCTCGGCCTGTCGGTCCTCGCCGTGATCATGGTGACCGGCACCCTGAACCTGCGGCAGATCGTCGACACCGGCATCTGGTCGGTCAGCCCCTGGCTGTGGCCCGGTCTGGCGCTCGCGATGCTGACGTTCCTGATCTCCGGGACCGCCGAGGTGAACCGCACCCCGTTCGACCTGCCCGAGGCCGAGCAGGAGCTAGTCGCGGGCTACCTGACCGAGTACTCGTCGATCAAGTGGGCGCTCTACATGATGGCCGAGTACGTGAACATGTTCACGGCCTCGGCCTTCATCAGCACGCTGTTCCTGGGCGGCTGGCGCGGCCCTGCCTTCGTCGACAGGATCGTCCCCGGCATGTCCCAGTGGCCGTTCGTCTGGCTGGTGCTGAAGATCGCCTTCTTCCTGTTCCTGTTCATCTGGCTGAAGGCGACGCTGCCGCGCCTGCGCTACGACCAGCTCATGCGCTTCGGCTGGCTCTACCTGTTCGAGGTCGCCCTGGCGGGCGCGCTGCTGACGGGGACGGTGATCGCCTTTGTGTTGTGACCCGAGCGTGACAGGGAGGCAGGCATGAGCGTCATCGACATCGCCAAGGGCATGGGCGTGACGCTGTCCCACCTCTTCAAGCGGCCCGTCACGGTCCAGTACCCGGAGCAGCCCGTGCGCCTGCAGGCGCGCTTCCGCGGACGGCACCACCTGCTCAGGCACCCCGACACGGGCCTCGAGAAGTGCATCGGCTGCTCGCTGTGCGCCGCCGCGTGCCCCTCCTACGCGATCTACGTGGAGGCCGCCGAGAACGACCCGAACGACCCCGTGTCGGCCGGGGAGCGCTACGCGAAGATCTACGAGATCAACATGCTGCGCTGCATCTTCTGCGGCATGTGCGAGGAGGCGTGCCCCACCGGGGCCATCGTGCTGGGCCACGAGTTCGAGCTCGCCGACTACCGCTACGAGGACTTCGTCTACCGCAAGGAGGACATGCTGGTAGGCACCGTCGGCAGCAAGTGGCAGCGCCGCGAGGCCGCGGCGAAGGGCACCGAGGTGAAGGTCGGCTTCGTCGCCGACCACAGGCCGGAGCTGGAAGGCGTCGACTACTGATGCCGGCGGCGTTCCGAGCGGCAGGCAGGGGAGGGGCGTCGGCGGGATGATCGGCTTCCTGATCGTCGCCGCGCTGGCCGTCGCCGGCGGCGCGCTCGTGATCACGGCGCGCCAGCCCGTGCACGCCGCGCTCGGCCTGGTGGGCACGCTGCTCGCCGTGGCCGTGGCCTACGTGATGCTCGACGCCCACTTCCTGGCCGCGATCCAGGTGATCGTCTACGCCGGCGCCGTCATGGTCCTGTTCCTGTTCGTGATCATGCTGCTCAACGTCGAGCAGCAGCCGCCCGCCGCCCGCTGGCCCTGGCTGCGCTGGGCGGCCTACGGCGTGGGGCTGCTCGGCGCCGTGGCCGTCGCGGGCACGGTGCTGGCCGAGCGCCGCCCCGGGCCGGACCAGGCGGCGGTCGACGCCGTGCTGCAGGGCGGCAGCGCCGAGCGCATCGGCACCGTGCTGTTCAGCGAGTACCTGCTGGCCTTCCACCTCGTCGCCGTGCTGCTCCTCACCGGCGTGATCGCCGCCGTCAGCCTGGTGCAGCGCGCCGGCGAGGAGCGCGGCCCCGAGGCCGTCGCCGTCGTGACCGAGGAGGAGCCCGCCATGAGAGCGAGCGAGCCGGCGTGAGCGTCCCCAGCGAGTACTTCGTGGCGCTCAGCGCCGTACTGTTCGGGCTCGGCGCCGTGGGCGTCGTGACGCGCCGCAGCGCGATCCTCGTGTTCCTGTCGATCGAGCTGATGCTCAACGCCGCGAACCTGGCCATCGTCGCGTTCGCGCGGCGCTGGTCGGTGACCGGCGGCGCCCACGCGCTCGAGGGCCAGGGCGCCGTGTTCATCGTCCTGGCCGTCGCCGCGGCCGAGGTCGCCGTCGGCCTCGGCATCCTCGTCGCGATCTTCAGGTACCGGGTCACCACCGACGTGGACCAGCTCGCCGAGGTGCGCGGATGACGGACGCGGTCGTCACCACGGTCCAGGTCGTGGCCCTGGCGCCGCTCGCCGCGCTGGTGGGCGCGCTCGTCAACGGCCTCTTCGGGCGCGGCATGCGCGAGCCGACAAGCGGCGTCGTCGCCTCGGCCGCCGTGGCCGCCGGGTTCGTGCTCTCTCTCGTCGCCTTCCTCGCCTACCCGGCCGGCGCCGAGGGCTTCAGGTACGTCTTCGCCGAGTTCCTGCGCGCGGGCGACCTGACGGTCGACCTCGGGTTCCTCATCGACCAGCTCAGCCTGACCATGTGCCTGGTCATCACCGGCGTCGGCCTCCTGATCCACGTCTACTCGATCGGCTACATGAGGGGCGACCCCGGCCACGCGCGCTTCTTCGCGCAGCTCAACCTGTTCGTCGCGGCGATGCTGGTCCTCGTCCTCGCCGACTCGTTCCCGCTGATGTTCGTCGGCTGGGAGGGCGTGGGCGTGTGCTCGTTCCTCCTCATCGGGTTCTGGTACGAGCAGCGCGCGAACGCCGACGCGGCCCGGAAGGCGTTCATCGTCAACCGCGTCGGCGACGTCGGCTTCCTCATCGCGATGTTCCTCACCTTCAAGGTCTTCGGCTCGCTCGACGTGTCGGCGGTGACCGAGGCGGCGCGCGGAGTGGCATTCGGCGACCCGGCGCTCACGGCCATCGGCCTGCTGTTCCTGCTGGCCGCGGCGGGCAAGTCGGCGCAGCTGCCGCTGCAGCTCTGGCTGCCCGACGCCATGGCGGGCCCCACGCCGGTCTCGGCCCTCATACACGCCGCGACGATGGTCACGGCCGGCGTCTACCTGATCGCGCGCGCCGGCGGCCTGTTCGCGCAGGCTCCAGCCGCCGCCGCGACCGTGGCGTGGGTCGGCGTGCTCACGGCGCTGGTCGCCGCCGTGGCCGCCTTCGCCCAGACCGACATCAAGCGGATCCTCGCCTACTCGACGATCTCGCAGGTCGGCTTCATGGTCGCCGCCGTCGGCGCGGGCGCCTACTGGGCCGGCATCTTCCACGTCGTCACGCACGCGTTCTTCAAGGCCCTGCTGTTCCTCGGCGCCGGGTCCGCGATCCACGCCTTGGGCGGCGAGCAGGACGTGCGCCGCATGGGCGGCCTGGGGCGGCGCATGCGCGTGACCGGCACCACGTCGCTGATCGCCACGCTGGCGATCGCCGGCGTGCCGCTCCTGTCGGGGTTCTTCTCGAAGGACGCCATCCTCTCCGGCACGCTGACGAGCTCGCTGCTCGATGGCGCCGGCGGGCCGGTCCTCTTCGCGCTGCTGCTCGTCACCGCCGTGCTCACCGCCGCCTACATGTTCCGCTGGTACTACCTCGTGTTCGCCGGCGAGGAGCGCCTCGCCGCCGAGGCCAAGGCTCACGTCCACGAGTCGCCGGCCGTGATGACGGTGCCGCTGGTGGTGCTGGCCGTGGGCAGCGTGCTCGCCGGCTACCTGGGCCTGCAGGCGTTCGTCGGCCGCAACCTCATCGCCGAGTGGCTGGCGCCGGTGACGGCCGCCGTGGAGTTCCGCCACCTGTCGCTCGGCGCCGAGTGGGCGCTCGTGGCCGCGTCGGCGCTGGCGGCGCTCGCCGGGCTGGCGGCCGGCTACTGGCTCTACGCCGTCGACAAGGGCCGCACCGTCAAGCGGCTCGAGCCCACTCCCGTGGCCGCGCTCGCCCGCGGCGGCATGGGCTTCGACGCCGCCGCGCAGGCGCTGCTCGTGCGGCCGGGCGAGAGCGTCGCCGAGGGACTCGCCGCGCTCGACCGCGACGTCCTCGACCGCGGCCTCGCCGCGGCGGCCGGCGGCGTGGCCCTGCTGGGCCGCGTGGCCACGCTGTGGCAGACGGGCCACGTGAGGCTCTACGCGCTGGCCATGCTCGGCGGTGCGGTCGCCGTGGCCGCCGTCGCGCTGATCGCGGGGGTGCTCAGGTGATCGCCCTCCTGCCGCTGCTCGTTCCCCTGGTGGGGGCCGCCCTGGCCGCGCTGGCGGGCGAGCGCCGCGGCGCGCTCGTCGCCGCCTCCCTGGCCAGCACGATCGCGACGTTCGCCGCGGCCCTCTTCCTGCCCGGCGCCCCCGCCTTCCAGAGGGCGTGGCTGCCGGGGCTGGGCGTCAGCTTCTCGCTCGACCCCGGCGGCGCCGCCTCGGTGCTCGTCGTGGTCGTCGCGCTCGTCATGGTCCCCACCGCGCTCGTCGCGGCGCTGACCGTCGAGGAGCGTCCGGGCCGGTTCGTGGCCTGGCTGCTGCTGGCCCAGGCCGGCCTCGGCGGGATCTTCATGGCCCGCGACCTGCTGGTTTTCTACGTGTTCTGGGAGGGCACGCTGATCCCCAGCCTCCTGCTCCTCGGCGCCTACGGCCTCGAGAAGCGGCGCGCCGCGACGCTGAAGTACCTCACCTACGCCGTCGGCGGCTCGTTCGTGATGCTCGTGACGATCCTCGCCCTCAAGGCGCTCTCCGGCGCCGCGTCGTTCGCCCTCGCGGACCTCGTGCTCGCCGCCCAGGACCTGCCGGCGGGCACGCAGGCCTGGCTCTTCGCCGGCCTGGCGCTGGGCATGGCGGTGAAGGTGCCCCTGTGGCCGCTGCACTCCTGGCTCGTGGACCTCAACGAGCAGAACCACCCCTCCGGGGCCGCCGACGTCCTCGGCACGCTCTACAAGGTGGGGGCCTACGGCTTCTTCGCCTGGGCGCTGCCGATCCTGCCGCTCGGCGCCGAGCGCCTCGCGCCGCTGTTCATCGCACTGGGCGCGTTCACGGCCGTCTACGGCGCCGTCGTCGCGACGAGCCAGACGCATCTCAAGAGGCTCCTCGCCTACGCCTCCCTGTCGCACATGGGCATCGTGACCGTGGGCGTCTTCGGCCTGCACGTCGCGGGCCTGAACGGCGCGATCTACTTCCTCGCCGCGCAGATGCTCTCGACCGGCGGCCTGTTCGTCGTCAGCGGGCTGCTCTACGTCAGGCGGCGGTCCTTCGACGTCGACGCCTACGGCGGCATCGCCAAGAGCGCGCCGGCGCTGGCGGCGCTGTCGCTGTTCCTGATCTTCGCGTTCATCGGCGTGCCCGGCCTTGGCAACTTCCCCGGCGAGTTCCTGAGCCTGCTCGGCGCTTACCAGGCCGCGCCGCTCGCCGCCGTGATCGCGACCCTCGCCGTGATCGGCGCCGGCGTCTACGGGGTGAACGTCTACCAGCGCCTGTTCCAGGGCCAGCAGCGTGAGGCGACGCGCGACCTCGGGCCGGTGGAGCTCTACCTGCTCGTGCCGTTCGTGGCCGGCGTGATCTGGCTGGGCGTGGCGCCGGCGCCGCAGCTCGAGCGCATCGAGGCGCAGTCGCAGCTCGCCGTGCTGCAGCTCGCCGCCGACGACCAGGCGCCCGACGAGCTGGCGCTGGGAGGTGCGAAGTGACCTTCCCGCCCGCCCTCGACGTGGACTGGGGCCACCTCGCCCCGGCGCTCACCCTGCTCGTCACCGCCGCCGTGGGCCTGCTGCTGGCTCTGTACCAGCGCGACTCGCGCCTCACGGCCGGCACGGTGCTCCTGGGCCTCACCGGCGCGTTCGTCCTCAACCTCTCCCTGTTCATGTCGGGCAGCGCGGGGGGCGCGAGCTTCGGCCTGCGCTACCTCGCCGACGTGCCGGCGCTGGCGCTGAACTTCGTGATCATCGTCGGCACGGCGCTGGCCGTGCTCGTCAGCTACGACCAGCTCGAGCGCCTCGACATGGACCACCCCGAGTACTACCCGCTGATGGTGCTCTCGGCGCTGGGGGCGATGGTCATGGCCGCCGCCGGCGACCTGATCACGCTGCTGCTGGGCCTCGAGGTCCTCTCCCTGCCCGTCTACGTCCTCTCGGCGTGGCGTCCCGCGGCGCGCCAGTCGGAGGAGGCCGGCATGAAGTACTTCCTGCTCGGCGCCTTCGGCTCGGCGGTCCTCGTCTACGGCGCGGCGCTCCTCTACGGCGCCTCGGGCAGCTTCGTCTACGAGAACGTCGTCGCCGCCCTGGCCGGCGGCGAGGCGGTCGACCTCGCCACGCTCGGCGCCGCTCTCGTCCTCGTGGGGCTGTCGTTCAAGGCCGCGCTGGCGCCGTTCCACCAGTGGTCGCCCGACGTCTACACGGGCGCGCCGACGCCGGTCGTCACGTTCATGAGCGTGGTCGTGAAGGTAGGGGCGTTCGCGGCCCTCGTGCGCCTGGTGTCGACGGTGGCGCCGGACGTCTCCCCCTGGCTGCAGGGCGCGCTGGCCGTGGCCGTGGCGGCCACGCTGGTGGTGGGCAACCTCGCCGCGCTCCTGCAGCGCGGCGTCAAGCGGCTGCTCGCGTACTCGGCCGTGGCGCACGCCGGCTACCTGGGGCTGGCGGTGCTCGCCCCCGACCACGGCGGCGTGGAGGCGTCGGTATGGTACCTGACCGCCTACACGCTGATGAACGCGGGAGCCTTCGCCGTGCTCTCGCTCGTAATGGACAGGAACGACCAGGGCGACGACATCGAGCGCTTCGCCGGCCTCGGCCAGACCAGGCCGGGGCTCGCCCTGGCGCTCACGGTCTTCCTGCTCAGCCTCGGCGGCATCCCGCCGCTGGCGGGCTTCGCGGGCAAGGTGATGGTCTTCTCGGCCGCCGTCGAGGCCGGGTACCTGTGGCTCGCCCTGCTCGGCATCATCACCAGCGTCGTCGCGCTCGTCTACTACTTCCGCGTGGTCGCGGCCATGTACTTCCGCCGGCCCGAGTACCCCGCCCCCACGTTCCGCTCCACGGCCACGGAGATCGCCATCGCCGCCGCCCTGGCCGGCACGGTCCTCCTCGGCCTGCTGCCCGGCTGGTGGCACGACGCGGTGCGCGGGGCGCAGGCGGCCCTCGGGTTCTGACGAGCCGCCTCCCCGCGTAAGAGCCCGGTCAGAAGCGCGCCGTTACATTGCTGCGGGGTCGAAGAGCGCCGTCCCGGACGGCGCGGCTCGAATCTGCGAGAGATGGGAAGTACTTGGCTGTGGTGCGATCACTCGTCGACTACGATTCTCGGACGGTGGACCTGAGCCAGATGAAGCTGCTGCTCGTCGACGACGACGAGGCTTCGCTGGTGCTGGTGAGGGGCATCCTCGAGCGGGCCGGCTACGAGCACGTGCACACCTGCGACGAGCCCCTGCGGGCCGTCGAGCGCTTCATGGAGATCAGGCCCGACCTCGTAGTCCTCGACATGCACATGCCGGGCCGCGACGGCCTGCAGGTCCTCGGCGACCTGCGTCCGGTGCTCCCCGAGGCCTTCCCGGTCATCATGGTCACCGGCGACGCCCGCCCCGAGCTGCGCGACGCGGCGCTCGCGAGCGGCGCCAAGGACTTCATCAACAAGCCCGTGAACCCCACGGAGACGCGTCTGCGCGTCCGGAACCTGCTGGAGGCGCGCTACTACCAGAAGCAGCTCGAGGAGCAGAACGACCGCCTCGAGGAGGCCGTGAGGCGCAGGACGCTCGACCTCGAGCACTCGCAGCTCGAGATGCTCGTGAGGCTGGCGCGCGCGGCCGAGTACCGCGACGACGACACCGGCGAGCACACCTGGCGCGTGGCCCAGACCGCCGGCGCGATCGCCAGGCGCCTGGGGCTGGGCCCCGTGCGCGTCGAGATGCTCATGCGCGCGGCGCGGCTCCACGACGTCGGCAAGATCACCGTGCCGGACAGGATCCTCCTCAAGCCGGGCGACCTAACCGAGGAGGAGTTCAAGGTCGTGCGCGGCCACGCCAAGGCCGGCGCCGAGCTGCTCTCCGGCTCGCGCTCGCCCACGATCCGCCTCGCCGAGGTCATCGCCCTCAACCACCACGAGCGCTGGGACGGCAAGGGCTACCCCAACGGCCTCTCGGGCGAGGCGATCCCGCTCGAGGCCCGCATCGTCGCCGTCGCCGACGCGTTCGACGCGATGAGCCGCGACCGCGTGCACAGGCGCGCGATGACGCTGCCCGAGGCGATAGCCGAGGTGAGCCGCAACGCCGGCACGCAGTTCGACCCGGTGGTCGTCGAGGCGTTCCTGCGGGCGGTCGACGCCGGCGAGATCGTCTACCAGGAGGTCCCCGCGCGCTGAGGCGGGCGCGCGTCCCTCGTCCTAGACCTGCGCCGACCGCCTCATTTACAGTTCGGGCGTGCCCGACCCCGTCCAGCACTACCTGTCGCTGCTAGGCGAGCTCGACCCCGTCGAGATCCTCCGCGCGACCCCGACACGCCTGAAGGAGTACGTCGAGGGCTCGACGTCGGCCGACCTCGACGCCCCCTACGCGCCGGGCAAGTGGAGCCCGCGCGAGGTGCTCGCGCACCTGGCCGACGTGGAGATCGTGATGGGCTTCCGCCTGCGCCAGCTGGTCGCGGCGCCGGGCGTCGAGGTGCAGCCGTTCGACCAGGACGCGTGGGCGCGGCGCTACGGCAAGCTCGACCCGTCGCTGGCCGTCGAGTCGTTCGCGGCGCAGCGCGCCTGGAACCTGGCGCTGATCGCCGGGTTCACGCTCGAGGACTGGCTGGCCGAGGCCTACCACCCCGAGCGCGGCTTCGAGAGCGCCGACCTGATGGTGCGCATGATGGCGGGGCACGACATCAACCACCTGGCCCAGCTGGGCCTGTGAGGGTCGTCCACGGCGGCCGGCTCGCGGCGTCGCCGCGGGATGCCGGCGCGGGGAGGCTCCCGCCGCTCGCCTAGGCCCGCCCCGGCGTCGCACGGCGGCCGTACGGCGCCCCGGAACGGCTCCGGAACGCGTCCCGCCCCCGTGGTAGAGTCCGCACCCATGGCAGTCGAACAGACCTTCGCCATGGTCAAGCCGGACGGCGTGCGCCGCGGCCTGACCGGCACGATCATCTCCCGCATCGAGGCCAAGGGCTTCACGATCAGGGCGCTGAAGCTCATGCGCATCAGCCGCGAGCTGGCCGAGCGCCACTACGGCGAGCACGCCGGGAAGCCGTTCTTCGAGGGACTCGTCTCGTTCATCACCTCGGGCCCCGTCGTCGCCATGGTGGTGGAGGGCGAGAACGCCATCGCCGAGTGGCGCAAGATGATGGGCGCCACGAACCCGAAGGACGCCGCCCCCGGCACGATCCGCGGCGACCTGGCCACGACCATCGACGAGAACGTCGTCCACGGCTCCGACGCCCCCGCCACCGCCGAGCGCGAGATCGGCATCTTCTTCGACCAGAGCGAGCTGGTCTAGGAGGCGCGACTTGCCAGGTCTCTCCCAGGCGATCCTGAGCCTCAAGGGCTCGTCCACCGTCGCGTTCGACGGACGCGCCAAGGAGCTGATCCGCCAGGGCGTGGACGTCGTCGTCATGACGGCGGGCGAGCCCGACTTCCAGCCGCCTCAGCACGTGCTCGAGGCGGCGCACGAGGCCATCCGCCTCGGGAAGACCAAGTACACGCCCTCGGAGGGCACCGTCGAGCTCCGCGAGGCCATCGCCGCCAAGTTCCAGCGCGAGAACGGCCTGACCTACGGCGTCGACCAGGTGATGGTCTCCACCGGGGGCAAGCAGGTCCTGTACAACGGCTTCCTCTCGGTCCTCGACCCGGGCGACGAGGTCGTGATCATGGCGCCCTACTGGGTCTCCTACCCGGCCCAGGTGCGCCTCGCCGGCGGCGTGCCGGTGGTCGTGCGGACGCGGCCCGAGGACGGCTTCGTGCCCGACGTCGACGAGGTGAAGGCCGCGTTCACGCCGCGCACGAAGGCCGTCGTGATCAACTCGCCCTCGAACCCCACCGGGGCCGTGTACCCGCCCGAGGTGGTGCGGGCGATCGCCGAGCTGGCGGCCTCCCGCGACGTGTGGGTCTTCGCCGACGACCTCTACGAGCACCTGGTCTACGAGGGCGAGTTCACGCCCGCCGCGCGGTTCGCCCCCGACCACACGCTGGTGATCCACGGGGCCAGCAAGGGCTACGCGCTCACGGGCTGGCGCATCGGCTTCGCGGCCGGGCCGCGCGACCTCATCAAGGCCATGAACAGGCTGCAGGGCCAGTCCACCTCCGGCGCGAACGCCGTCGCCCAGCACGCGACGGTGGCGGCGCTCAACGAGGTCGAGAAGACCGCCGAGTTCCAGCGCATGACGCGCGCCGCCTACGTCGAGCGCCGCGACGTGCTCGTCTCCGGCCTGAACCGCCTCGGCCTCAAGACGCCGCTGCCGCAGGGCGCGTTCTACGCCATGGCCGACGTCACGCCGCTCGACCCAGACGAGGGCGAGGCCGCCGCCCGCCTCCTCGAGGAGGCGCGCGTGGCGGTCGTGCCGGGCACCGACTTCGCCGCCCCCGGGCAGGTGCGGTTCAGCTACGCGACCAGCCTCGACAAGGTCGAGGAGGCGCTGCGCCGCATCGAGGCGCTGGTGTCGTAGGGCGCTGGCCCCGCGGGGCCCGGTGCGAACAGCGGGCCATAGACTCGGTCCGTGAACGCCCCAGACTCGCGGTTCAGGACGATCATCGAGCCGTTCCGCATCAAGGCGGTCGAGAGGATCCGCTTCACGACGCGGGAGGAGCGCGAGGCGGCACTGGCCGCCGCCGGCTACAACCTCTTCGGCCTGCGCGCCGAGGACGTCCTCATCGACCTCCTCACCGACTCGGGCACCGGCGCGATGTCGAGCGCGCAGTGGTCGGCCATGATGCGCGGCGACGAGAGCTACGCCGGCAGCCCGTCGTTCTACCGGTTCGAGGCGTCCGTCAAGGGCATCACGGGGTTCGCCCAGGTGCTGCCCACGCACCAGGGCAGGGCGGCGGAGCGCATCCTCTGCAGCGTCGCGGTGCGTCCCGGCGACGTCGTGCCCAACAACACGCACTTCGACACCACCCGCGCCAACGTCGAGGCCGTCGGGGCCACGGCGCTCGACCTGCCCTGCGACGAGGCCGGCGACACCTCCTCGGACCACCCCTTCAAGGGCGACATGGACGTACGGGCGCTGCGCCGCGTGCTGGACGAGCACCGCGGCAAGGTGCCGCTGGTGATGCTCACGGTCACGAACAACTCGGGCGGCGGCCAGCCGGTGAGCATGGCGAACGTGCGCGAGGTCAGCGCCGTGTGCCGCGAGCACGGTGTGCCGCTGTTCATCGACTGCTGCCGCTACGCCGAGAACGCCTACCTCGTGAAGCTGCGCGAGCCGGGCTACGCCGACAGGTCGCCCCGCGACATCGCGAGGGAGATGTTCTCCTACGCCGACGGCGCGACGATGAGCGCGAAGAAGGACGGGATGGGCAACATCGGCGGCTTCCTGGCCCTGAACGACGAGGCCCTGGCGCAGGCGGCTCGCAACCAGCTCATCCTCACCGAGGGCTTCCCGACCTACGGCGGCCTCGCCGGCTACGACCTCGAGGCGCTGGCGGTTGGCCTCGAGGAGGCGCTGGAGGAGGACTACCTGCGCTACCGCATCCGCTCGGTCGAGTACCTGGGCGAGCGGCTCCTCGCCGCGGGCGTCCCCATCGTCAGGCCCACCGGCGGCCACGCCGTCTACATCGACGCCAAGGCGCTCCTGCCGCACGTGCCGCAGCGCGAGTACCCGGCCTGGGCGCTGTCGCTCGTGCTCTACCTCGAGGGCGGCGTGAGGTCGGTCGAGATCGGCTCGGTGATGTTCGGCCGCCAGCCCGACGGCAGCGAGAAGCCCGCCCGCCACGAGCTGGTGCGCCTGGCCTTCCCGCGACGCACCTACACGCAGAGCCACGTGGACTACCTGGCAGAGGTCATCGCCTACGTCGGCTCGGTCCGCGACCGCGTCCGCGGCGTGCGGGTCGTCGAGGCGCCGCCGGTGCTGCGGCACTTCACGGCGCGCTTCGAGCCCGCGCACGGCAGCCTGCTGGCCTGAGGGGGCGGGGAGACAGTCCGCCCGCGCTGGGGGCCGGTGCTCTCGCCACGCACCAGGCCCATCGACCCGAGGCATGGTGCCTCCCGCGGCCGCCGGCGACCTGACGGCCGATGGCGCCCGGCGGGCCTGCCGCCCGCGGCCGTTCGCCTCCTGACGGCCGCCGATGTACCCTGCCCGAATGCGCCTCAGCGTGGAGCTCGTCCCCCGCGACGCCGAGTCGCTGGCCGCCCAGCTCGACGAGCTGGTCTGCCTGGGAAGCGTCGACACCGTGAACGTGCCCGACCTGGCGCAGTTCGCGCTGCGCGGCTGGCAGGCGGCGCTCCAGGTGCGTTCGGCGGGCCGGTGGGCGGCCGTGCCGCACTTCCGGGCGGCGGAGGTGCTGGCTGACGAGGTGGCCGGCTGGCCGGTGCTGACCAGGCTGAGGTCAGGGGGCATCGACGAGGTGCTCGTCGTCTCCGGCGACGCGCTGCCGACGGGCGCCCCGTCGTCACCGACCGGCACGCCGGCGCCGGCGCCACCCTCGCCCGTGCCCGCCGCGCCCCCCGGAGCCGGCGCTCCAGCTCCGGAGGCGGCGGGGCCTTCCCTGGCGGTGGACGCGATCCGCTCCCTGAGGGCCGCCCACCCCGACCTGCGCGTGTACGCGGCCCTCGACCCCTACCGCAGCGGCTTCGCCGCCGAGCTCGCCTACGCCGAGGCGAAGCTCGACGCCGGCGCGGACGGGCTCTTCACGCAGCCGTTCTTCGACCTGCGGCTCCTCGCCGTGTGGCAGGAGCTCACGTCCGGCCTCGAGGTGTTCTGGGGCGTGACGAGCGTGACCTCGCCGCGGTCGCAGCGCTACTGGCTGTCGCGCAACCGGGCCGTCTTCCCGGCCGGTTTCGAGCCGACCCTGGCCTGGCACCGCGACCTCGCCGCGCGCGTCCTGGAGCACGTCGCCGGCAGCGGCGGCCACCTCTACTTCATGCCGATCCGCGTGAGCGTGCGCGACTGGCTGGGCGACCTGCTCGGCTGACGAGTGCCGAGCCGACGTCAGCGCGCGCCAGCACGGAGCCGACAGGCGCCCGGGCGCGTTCGACGCGGGTCGAGACAGTCCCCACCGACACCGCGCGACGCCCACCCGCGCCGGGCTCAGTCCGCCGCGACCGACGGGGAGTACGCCAGGTAGGGAGCGAGCCAGGCCTCCGTCTCCGCGACGCTCGCTCCGCTGCGCGCGGCCAGGTCCTCGACCTGGTCGCGGGCGAGCTTGCCGACGCCGAAGTAGCGCGCCTCGGGGTGGGCGAGGTAGAGGCCGGCCACGGCCGAGGGAGGCGTCATGGCCAGCCCCTCCGTGAGGGCGACGCCCGTCGCCGCGGTGGCGTCCAGGAGCGCGAAGATGTCGCGCTTCGTGCGGTGGTCGGGGCAGGCGGGGTAGCCGGGCGCCGGCCTGATGCCGCGGTAGCGCTCGGCGACCAGGTCCTCCTGGGACAGCTCCTCGTCGGGGGCGTAGCCCCACAGCTCCCGCCTCACGCGCTGGTGCATCCGCTCGGCCAGGGCCTCGGCCAGGCGGTCGGCGAGCGTGGTCAGCAGGATCGCCGAGTAGTCGTCGGCAGCGGCCCGGTACGCGGCGGCGCGCTCCGCGGCGCCGTGGACGCTGACGGCGAAGGCGCCCACCCAGTCGTCGACCCCGGAGCCCTCCGGCGCCACGTAGTCGGCGAGGGCGAGGTTCGGCTGCCCCGGGCGCTTGGCGGTCTGCTGCCTGAGGGTGTGGAGGACCCGCGCGACCCGCGACCGCGTCTCGTCCTCGTAGACCAGCACGTCGTCGCCGCGCGACGCGGCGGGGAAGAGGCCCACCACGGCCCGGGCCTCGAGCCAGCCCTCGGCGACGACCCGTTCGAGCATGGCTCGCGCGTCGGCGAACAGGGCCCGCGCGGCCTCGCCCTTCACCGGGTCGTCGAGCACGGCCGGGTAGCGCCCCGGCAGCTCCCACGCCGAGAAGAAGGGCCCCCAGTCGATGTACGGGAGGAGGTCGCCGAGCGGGTAGGGGACGAACGCCGTGACGCCCGGCCGCCGCGGACGCACGACGTGCGACCAGTCGGCGAAGCGGGGTGCCCGCGCCCTGGCCGCTTCCAGGCCGAGGAGCTCCCGCGCCCCCAGCGAGGCCTCGTGCTGCGCGCGCACGCGGTCGTAGAGCTCGCGCGTCTCCGCGGCCAGCGCCTCGCGCTCGCTCGGCGAGAGGGCGCGCGCCACCACGCCCACCGCCCGCGACGCGTCCGGCACGTGCACGGTGAGCCCGCCGTACTGCGGCGCGACCTTCACCGCCGTGTGGGCCCGCGACGTCGTCGCGCCGCCGATGAGCAGCGGCAGGTCGAGCCCGCGCCTCTCCATCTCCCGCGCCACGTGCTCCATCTCGAGCAGCGACGGGGTGATCAGGCCGGAGAGCCCGATCGCCTGCGCGCCCTCGCGCAGCGCCGTGTCGATGATCGCGTCCGCCGGGACCATGACGCCGAGGTCGATGACCTGGAACCCGTTGCAGGCGAGCACGACGCCGACGATGTTCTTGCCGATGTCGTGGACGTCGCCCTTCACCGTGGCGAGCACGACCTTGCCCGCCTGCGTACGGCCGCCCGCCGCCGGCCGCGCCTCCAAGTGGGGCGTGAGGGCGGCCACCGCCCTCTTCATGACCCTGGCGCTCTTCACGACCTGCGGCAGGAACATCTTGCCGCTGCCGAAGAGGTCGCCGACGACGTTCATGCCGTCCATCAGGGGCCCCTCGATCACCTCGAGCGGCCCCGGCAGCACCCGCATCGCCTCGAGGGCGTCGGCCTCGACGTGCTCGTCGAGCCCCTGCACGAGGGCGTGCTTCAGGCGCTCGGTCACCGGCCAGGAGCGCCACTCGTCGGCGGGGCGGGCCCGCTGGGCGGCGGCCTCGTGGCTGGCGGCGTAGGCCACAAGCCGCTCGGTCGCGTCCTCGCGCCTGTCGAACAGGACGTCCTCGACCAGCTCCAGTAGCTCAGGTTCGACCTCGTCGTAGACGGCCAGGGACCCGGGGTTGACGATGGCCATGTCGAGGCCGGCGTTGACCGCGTGGTAGAGGAACGACGCGTGCATGGCCTCGCGCACGCGGGCGTTCGAGCGGAAGGCGAACGAGACGTTCGACACGCCGCCCGAGGTGAGCGCGCCCGGCAGGTTGGCCTTCACCCACCTCACGGCCTCGATGAAGTCGACGGCGTAGCGCGCGTGCTCGCGCATGCCCGTCCCGACCGTCAGCACGTTGGCATCGAGGATGACGTCTTCCGCCGGGAAGCCGGCACGCTCGACGAGGAGACGATAGGCGCGCGAGAGCACCTCGATGCGCCTCTCGTAGGTGTCTGCCTGGCCCCTCTCGTCGAAAGCCATGACGACCACGGCCGCCCCGAAGCGCCGCGCCACGCCCGCCTGGCGCAGGAACTCGTCCTCGCCCTCCTTCAGCGAGATCGAGTTGACGATCGCCTTGCCCTGCACGTGCTTCAGGCCCTCCTCGATGACGGCGAAGCTCGAGGAGTCGAGCATCACCGGCACCTTCGCGACGTCGGGCTCGGAGGCGAGCAGGTCGAGGAAGGCCGCCATCGTGCGCGGTCCGTCGATCAGGCCCTCGTCGAGGTTCACGTCGATCGCCTGGGCGCCCGCCGCCACCTGCTCGCGCGCCACGGCCACGGCGCCGGGGAGGTCGCCGGCGACGACGAGGCGCCTGAAGCGCCGCGAGCCGGTGAGGTTCGTGCGCTCCCCGACGTTCACGAACGCCGAGCCGCGCGGCGCCGCCTCCTCGCCCGGAGCCGGGCCGATCACCAGCGCCTCCAGGCCGGCGAGCCTGGGGCGCGGGTCGCGCGGGGGCGGCACCCGCGGCGTCGCCTCCCGCGCCGCCGCGGCGAAGACGGCTATGTGCTCCGGGGTCGTGCCGCAGCAGCCGCCGACGACGTTCACCCAGCCGCTGGCGACGAACTCGCTCAGGACGCGCGCCATGTCCTCGGGCCCGAGGTCGTAGCCCCCGAAGGCGTTGGGCAGGCCGGCGTTCGGGTAGGCGACGGTGTAGACGTGCGCCAGGCGCGAGAGCTCCTCCACGTACGGCCGCATCTCCGCCGGTCCCAGGGAACAGTTCAGGCCCACGGCCAGGAGGTCGTGGTGCCGCACGGAGGTCCAGAACGCCTCCAGCGTCTGCCCGGAGAGGAGGCGGCCGGAGGCGTCGACGACCGTGCCCGAGAGCACCAGGGGAACGTCCCTGCCCGACGCGGCGGCCGCGTCCTCGCAGGCCTGCAGCGCCGCCTTGGCCATGAGCGTGTCGAAGACGGTCTCGACGAGGAGCAGGTCGACGCCGCCCTCGATGAGCGCCGTGGCCTGCTCGAGGTAGGCGGCGTGCACCTCGTCGAACGTCACGGACCTGTAGCCGGGGTCCTCGACGCGCGGGGAGTAGCTCAGCGACCTGTTCGTGGGGCCGATCGCCCCGGCGACCCAGCGGGGGCGCTCCGCCGTGGCGTGCCTGTCGGCCGCGGCGCGGGCCAGCCTGGCGGCCTCCCTGTTGATGTCGGGGATGGCCCCACCCAAACGGTACTCGGCCAGGCCGATCCGCGTGGCGTTGAACGTGTTCGTCTCGACGATGTCGGCGCCGGCCTCGAGGTAGGCCTCGTGGATCGCGGCGACCACGTCGGGGCGCGTGAGCACCAGCACGTCGTTGGCGCCCTTCAGGTCCACGGGGTGGTCGGCGAAGCGCTCGCCGCGGAAGTCGTCCTCGGAGAGGCCGGCGCGCTGGATCATCGTGCCCATGGCGCCGTCGAGCACGAGGACGCGCCGCTTCAGGTGCTCGGAGATCGCGTGCGCCACGGTGAGACTGTACGCCACGGGGTGGGATGGGGCGGCAGTCCGCCGGCGCGGGCCGCCGAGGTTGTACCCTGCGTCGACACGGGAGAGACGGATGGACGTGTTCGAGCGGGTCAGGGTGGACCTCGTGGACCGAGGGGCGTGCGTGACGACGCCCTACGGCCCTCGGCGGGTCACGTACGCCGACCACGTCGCCTCGGGCCGCCACCTGAGGTCGGTGGAGCGCGCCCTCGCCGACGCGGTGCTGCCGCTCTACGCCAACACCCACACGGAGGACAGCGCCCTGGGGGCGCACACGACCCGCCTCACGCACGAGGCGGCCGAGTACGTGAAGCGCTGCCTGGGCGCGGGGCCCGACTACAAGCTGCTGTTCCCCGGCACGGGCGCGACGGGCGCGCT